>NZ_CM000745.1:1154062-1454062 GCF_000161455.1 Bacillus pseudomycoides DSM 12442 | reverse complement strand
ATTGCACTGCAGGATAAAATAAGCAAACGAGATGCAAAATTAGCAATGGCTCATATTCACATCGCATTTATCGCCCTGTTTTTAGGTGGGTTATGCGGATTACTACAAGTTCTTGTCCGTTCAGGAAAATTCAATTTACCTGCTGGTATTGGTTATTATCAAGTGTTAACGACACACGGTGTTTTACTCGGGCTTGTCTTAACAACGTTCTTTATTATCGGTTTCTTATTTGCTTGTATGAGTAAAACAACTGGTGTCCTCTCAAAAGGTACCCGACAAACAGGCTGGATTGGTTTTTGGCTTATGACAATTGGAACAACAATTACTGCAATTTTTATCCTACTCAATAAAGCTACTGTACTCTATACGTTCTATGCTCCATTAAAAGCACATCCTGGATTTTACATTGGCCTTACCCTTGTTATTGTCGGAAGTTGGTTCAGCGGATTTGCAATGTTTGCTCAGTATCGTACATGGAAAAAACATAACAAAGGAAAAATAGGTCCTCTGTTAAGCTTTATGGCTGTTGTGACAATGACACTATGGCTTGTTGCAACACTTGGTGTAGCGGCAGCAGCACTTATTCAATTTATTCCATGGAGCCTAGGCTTTATTGATAAAATTGACGTCCTGGTCAGCCGAACACTATTTTGGTACTTCGGTCATCCGCTCGTTTATTTTTGGCTCCTTCCTGCCTATATGGCTTGGTATGTCATTATACCGAAAATTATTGGCGGTAAAATTTCCAGTGACTCACTAGCTCGTTTGTCATTCATCTTATTTTTACTATTTTCTATGCCTGTAGGATTCCACCACCAATTAACAGAACCAGGTATTGACCCTGGGTGGAAATACTTACAAGTTGTCTTAACGTTTATGGTTGTCATTCCATCTTTAATAACCGCCTTCTCTTTATTTGCAACCTTTGAACAGTTTGGGCGTTCAAAAGGAGCTACTGGACTATTCGGATGGCTTCGAATGCTCCCATGGGGAGATGCTAGATTTTTCGCTCCATTCGTCGGTATGTTAATGTTTATTCCAGCTGGTGCTAGTGGACTTGTCAATGCAAGTAACCAACTAAACCAGGTCGTTCATAATACTGTATGGATAACTGGGCATTTCCACTTAACATTAGCAACATCTGTTGTATTAACATTTTTCGGAATCGCCTATTGGTTAATTCCACATCTAACAGGACGCGTCATGACAAAGGAAATGAACCAGCTTGCCATGATTCAAACTTGCGTGTGGGCTATCGGTATGTTCTTCATGTCTGCTGGTATGCACTTTGCCGGGTTACTCGGAGCACCTCGGCGTTCTGCTTTTTCTACATATGGAAATTCGCAGCAAGCACTTGAATGGATTCCATATCAAATTGCGCAAGCAGTCGGAGGCGCCATTTTATTCGTTGGCATTGTTATCGCAATTATTATTTATGTGGATCTTGTCTTCTTCGCTCCAAAAGGACAAACGGAATTCCCAATTGGTGAAGTAGCTGATGCATCTGAACGGACACCGATGGTTTTCGATAATTGGAAGCTTTGGATTGGCATTACAGCTCTACTCATTTTATTCGCTTATACCATTCCGTTTATCGATATGATTCAAAATGCTCCGCCCGGTTCAAAAGGGTTTAAATTATGGTAAGTGAAAAGCAGAGGGGATATCCCCTCTGCTTTATTTCGAGAATAGCTATTTAATCAGGTACCTGCAGGCTTAATAAGCATAATCCTTTTCTTAATATTCTTCCTTGATTTGTTCGCTATCATCATAGACTTCCCCATTTACAAGCCCTCTAATAAAACTCTCAAAGTCTTTTGCTAACCATGTAATTTTATAATCATATTCTTGATCGATATGTACAACACAAGGCTCTCCTTTCGGGCCGCACTCCCTATAATCAAGAAATATCATATCGTGTCCAGCCGAGGGACAATCACAAATAGCTACTCCTATTTCAGGATATCCCCATTCTTCAATCCAAAATTCACTACCAAATTCTCCACCTAATGAAGAACTTTTTTTATATCCAATACCATAAATACCAGTTATAGCAACATGATCCTCTGCCCAACTTGTAGGAATATCTGTAGGAAAACAATCGTTTATTGGAATTCCCCCATTATGCTTCTTCATTAACCAAATATAAGATTCAGGTAGCTTATACCCTAATTCATTTTCTAGTTTAGAAATCATTTCATCTGTAAGATATTCAGAAATATATTCATCTCTTGCATATTCGCTGTCATCCCAAAAGTTATTAAAATCAAAATTATCAAAACAACCCACTTTCATATCCCTCCCTAAATTTCAAAAAAATGTATTTTTATGTACGATAGAATCCATAAAAAACATAAATCACTACTAAGCAAATCGTTTCAAAACTATTTTATCTTGATGGGCATAAAGTCACATACATCATTTTTAAAAATTCAAAGCGACTTCCATTTGTCTCTTGAATAAAAGCTCCAACTGCTTCAAAACCTGCTTTCTTATAAACATTAATTGCCCTTTGATTAAATGTTGCCACTGATAACGTTATATACTTAGGTTGATATTTTTTTTCACAAAAAACCAGACCTGCCTTTATAAATACCAAACCTAATCCATTTCCAGTCAGGTTTGGTTTCATTCCAAGTCCAATATCCACTGTATGTATATCTACTTTATTAAAACTAAAAAATCCAACAAGCCTATTATTCTCACTAACAGCAAAAGTCGTTTCTCCGCGTATTTTAGGATCTAAAAACTCCACTAAATCTTCTTGATCGGCTTCCATATCATAAAAAGAATACTTATCCTCATAGTGCCATTTAAACGCAATTTCTTCTGCTTGCTCTTGTGTCATCACTTCAAAAGTATAATTCACTTCTCTTCCTCCTTAAGCAACGCACATATACAGTAAAATGTTAATTCATAAAAAGGAGCTGCATTAAAGCAGCTCCTTTTCTTTTTATAACTCATAAATCTCTTTATATTTCGCTTCTAAATAATCCGCTAAATAATTTGCATTTAACCCTTCACCTGTTATATCCTCTAATATTTGTAATGGTTTTTTCGTTTTACCATATTGGTGAATATTTCTTGTTAACCATTCACGAATTGGTGTCACATTTCCTTCTTCTAGCAATGCATCGAAGTTTGGAATTTCCTCTAACATCTTATGTTTAAATTGCGCTGCATACATATAACCAAGTGCATAAGATGGAAAATATCCAAAAGATCCATCTGACCAATGTACATCTTGTAGCACACCCTGTGCATCCGTTTCTGGACGGATACCTAAATAACTCTCCATCTTGTCATTCCATGCTGCCGGCAAGTCTTTTACTTCTAATGTTCCATCAAATAATTCTTTCTCCAGTTCATAACGAACCATAACGTGAAGCGGATATGTAAGTTCATCTGCCTCAATACGTATAAAGGAAGGTTTTGATTCATTAATCGCATCATAGAATTCATTTACAGATACGTTTTCAAATTGCCCATCACTAGATTGTTTCAATATATCATAATTTTTCTTCCAGAACGATTTATTACGTCCAATAAAGTTTTCAAAGAATAGCGATTGCGATTCATGGATTCCCATCGATGTACCACTGCAAAGCGGTGTTCCTTCTAATTCTTCTGAAATATTTTGTTCATATACAGCATGTCCACATTCATGAATTGTTCCGAAAACTGCCATGCGGAAGTCATTCTCATCATAACGAGTTGTAATGCGAACATCCCCTCTATTTAATGTAATTTCAAAAGGATGTATCGTTTCATCAAGACGGCCAGCCTCGAAATTATAATTTAATTGCGTTAGTAACTCTAAAGTAAAATTCTTTTGTTGTTCTTTTGAAAAATGTTCAAATAAGACATTTGTTTTTAATTCTTTATTTGATTCACCAATATCTTTTACAAGTGGAACAATACGCTCACGTAGTTGTCCAAATACATGATCTAACACTTCTACTGTCATACCTGGCTCATACATATCTAAAAGCGTATTATACTTATAAGTTTCATAACCCCAATATGTAATAAATTTTTTCTTATATTCAACAATTTTTTCTAAGTATGGTCGGAACATTTCAAAATCAGATTTTTCACGTGCTTCTCCCCAAACACTTTCCGATTTTGCTTGCAATTTAACAAACTCTTCATACTCGGCCTGTGGAATTTTTTTATTTCGATCATACGCTTTGCGGCACTCTTCTACAATTTTCTTTGTTGTTTCGGAAATTTTATTATCTACTATTAGCTGTTCTAATTCTTTTAAATATCTTTCCATCTCATCAGAAGTTGATAATGAAAATACCTCTGATGAAAGCATTCCTATTACCTCAGAGCGTTGATCCACACCTTGTTTCGGTGCTCCTGTACGTAAATCCCAAAATATTAGGCTTAATGCTTCCCCATAATTATTTATCTTTTTCACGTGTGCTAAAAACTCTTTTTCTACTTCATATGTAGCGATTGTCATATTTTATTGCCTCCTTTTTCTACCTCACCTATATTTCGACATAAAGATATAAAGTCCTTTTCCATATAGAAAGAAAAAGCTTAGCAAACGCTAAGCTTTTTCCATTGGTGAGGGGTGCCGAAAACCGCTACTGATTACAGTTTCACTTTATAGTACCGTACCTTCTACTGGAAGTACTTTCTTTACAGCCTCAATAACCTTTTCATTTTCATTCTCTGATAAGAATAACGAAATAGCACCTTTATCTTCGCTCGTACGAATTAAACGTCCAATTCCTTGACGAAGACGTAAAATCATATATGGTACATCTACATCCCAAAACGGATCATTAACATGCTTACGTTTCGCTTCAAACACAGGATCGTTTGGAGGGAATGGTAGCGACCAAATAATGACATGTGATAGTGAAGAACCCGGAATATCTAAACCTTCCCATAAATGAACAGCGCAAAGCACAGTCTCTTGTTCATTTTGGAAGCGGGAAACAAGCTGACTAATCTCTTGATCTCCTTCATATAAGAACGGAACAGACATTTGTTCTTTATTCACATATTCTTTGAACGCCGCAAGTTCTTGTGTTGTGCGGAATAATACAAGCGTACGCCCATTTGTTTTTTGAATGTTCTCAAGCGTATACTGACATTTTCGTTCCCATTCATTTTCCTGGTTATACGATGGTAAGTATACTTTCATTTGCTCTTCATAATCAAATGGAGAAGCTACTGAGAATGATAAATAATCTTTTACCCCTAAACTATTTGCTGTAAATGCGAATGAATCATTTTCAGATAATGTAGCAGAAGAGAAGATATACGGAATCTTTTTCGAGAATACTTTCTCCTGTAGCACTTCTTCTACCGCACGTGGCATAATAACTAACGTAAAGGCACCATCACCTTCTTCTCCCCATGTAATTACATTTTTCTCATGCATAAAGAGACGAAGTGAATGTTCCAGTACATCTAAATGCTCATCAACGATATTTAAATCATAAGTGTTTACTGTATACATTTCACTTTCAAATACAAGAGCATCACCAACTTCAGCAATTTTGGCATAAAGTCGTTTCGCTTCTGTAATCACTTTTTCTGTTACTGTAATTTCTAAACGATCTGATCCAGCAATTTCTTTTTTACTTTCTCTTAATACATCAAAGAAACGCTCTGTTTGCCAAATTGTCTCTTCTACTAAATGAGCAAACTCTTCTCGAATATCATTTTGTAATAATCTTGTTAAGAGTTGCTCCATCATCGTTTGCTTTAATCGATACGTCAGTGCTTTTTGCGCTGCGTATTCCACAAGGTGTCCTTCATCAAAAACAACGCAACTGCTTTCTGGTAAAAGCGGCATTTGCCCTTCGCGTTTACGAGCATCATATGTCCAAATATGATCCATATAGAAATCTTGAGAGCAAATAATTAAATCTGCTGCTTTACGGTAATGTTCACGAGAGAGCGTTTGACCACAACGGTGACGAGAATCACATGTGAAGCAGTCTTGGAAATAATCCCAAGATACCTTTGACCATTCTTCGTCATTTAATAATGGAAACTCTTTTCGATCACCGTAATGCGTAAAGTTTTGCATTGTTCCATGATCAAATACAAACTGAGGTAATTCATAATATAGATCTTCAATTACTTCTGGAGCTCGTCCACTCATTACATCTTCAAGTTTACGTAAACATAAATAATTATCCATTGATTTCGCTAGACGTACATCAACAGATAACCCTAATGCTTCTGATAATTTCGCAATGTCCCCTTCTTCTTTCACAAGCTGCTCGATTAGCGTTTCGTCTGCACAAGCAATAATAGCTGGCTTTCCTGTATAACGCGCATAACAAATTGCATATAAAAGATACACAATCGTTTTTCCCGTTCCTACACCCGCCTCTGCGAACATAACTTTCTTCTCTTGAAACGCTCGTTCTAATTGGAATGCCATAAAAATTTGTTCATCGCGTTCTTCAAAACCTTTTTCTGGGAGGATATCGTAAAACACATCTCCAATCCACTCATTCAACTTATCATAAAAATTATCTTGTTTCCCTACTTCAAATGGTAATCTCTTCTCAGTAAACATCCTTAGCCTCCAACCAAAAAGTTTTTCTATAAAAAGATATAGCAACTGCTATATCTAAATAGCAGTTGCTTTCCCCTGTTGCAATACATAGAAATGAGCGAAAAAAATTTTCCTTTATATAAAGGAAAATTTTTCACTCTATTAATGACTTTAAGTAACGCTTATCAATCAATGTCTCATATGATAATGCAGATAAATATTCTTCCTGTGCTTTCTGTATTTCATCTGCAACTACACCCTGAAGATTAATTTCTTTTCCAAGCTCATCATACGTACGATGAATGGCCTTTTGAATCATCGACAATTGGAAACCATCCATATTTATTCCTCCTTTTGCACATTACATAATAGCCAGTATATGCGCGTCAAAGAGGTTTTATACTATGAATTACGAGGTGGGCGTTTACCAAAGTACTGGTAATAGTCTGTACGAATAAAACCGTTAAATAGTTTACGCTTTTTCGATGCATCTTTTCCATAACATTTTTCAAACGCTTCATAGCTCGTTAATAAATACAGTGACCACGTATCTAATGGGCGGAATACTTCTCCCATTTCTTTATATAATTTTTCAACAAGCGCTTTTTCACTTAAACGTTCTCCGTATGGAGGATTCGTTACAACATAGCCATATTCCTCTTTTGTTGTAAAATCTTTTACTTGCATTTGTTTAAATGAAATTAAGTCACCCAGTCCAACTTCATCAGCATTGTCCTGTGCAACTCTTATCATACGGTGGTCGATATCTGATCCAATAATTTGCAATGGTTGATCATAATTCGCTAAATCTTCTACTTCTTGACGAGCCTCACGCCAATTTTCTTTACCAATCCAACCCCATGCATCTGATGCAAACTCACGGTTAAAACCAGGAGCAATATTTTGACCAATTAAAGCTGCCTCAATCGGAATTGTTCCAGATCCACAAAACGGATCAACAAACGGACGATCTGGCTTCCAATTTGTAAGTTTAATTAAAGATGCCGCTAATGTTTCTTTCAAAGGCGCTTCCCCTTGGTCAAGGCGGTATCCACGTTTATGAAGACCAACGCCACTCGCGTCAATTGTCAATGTTGCAATATCTTTTAGCATCGCAATCTCGATACGGAATAAAGGACCATCTTCTTCAAACCAAGTTGTACGTCTATATGTTGTCTTTAGTTTCTCAACAACAGCCTTTTTCACAATACGTTGACAATCTGAAACACTAAATAATGTTGATTTTAAAGACTTCCCAATTACAGGAAACTCTCCATTTTCTGGAATGTAATCTCCCCAGTTCAATGCTTTTGTTTTTTCAAACAATTCATCGAATGTTGTTGCTTTAAATTCACCAACTTTAATTTTCACACGATCTGCAGTGCGTAACCATAAATTAGTGCGACAAATCGCTTTTGCATCCGCTTCAAACGTTACTTTTCCGTTTTCTACTTGGCATTCATAACCAAGATCGCGAACTTCTCTTGCAACTAAAGCTTCAATTCCCATTGCTGCTGTTGCAATTAAAGTAACTTTTCCCATTTGCATTCACCTCTTATGTATAATCAAACAATAATTAATAGCTTTTCCTTCTATTAATTATTAAATATTACGAAGTATTTTCTTATTTACCATTTTAACTCACAAGTTATAACTTCATACAAATAAAAAGCCCTCCTCTTACAAAGGAGAGCTGAGTCATTCCATAATTGGTTCATAACGTTCTGTAAGCCATGTTCTGTTCCTTTGTACTGCAAACGGCCCACGCCTCGTACTCCGGTGGCAATCATCTATCTACAGGTTACTCGAACCTGTCCTTTTCCATCGTTCATTTCCTTGGAAAAGATTCCCCTACCATTATTTGGGTTTCTCGCTCGTGGGGTTTACCTCGTTCCACTCCTATCATTTCTTCAAGGACTTCGTCACTGTGGCACTTTAAAGGTAGTCAAACCATATCCAAAAGGACTTAGGTTTTTTCCCTGCCGTTAATCCAGCCTTACAGCCAGAATACCCTAGCTTATGAATTGGCTAGGCACGAACACTACAACCATCTCAGGTCGTGCGAGCATGGACTTTCCTCTACAACGTTGGCGTTGCAGCGATTACCCAAACGTTATGACAAACATTAGTATAGTGGAAACAAAAAGATTTTGCAATGCTTTTTTATATGTAAAATGCTTTAATCTTTTTCTGTCCCTAGATTACTCGTATAACTTACTTCCAAATACAGCTTTTTCCAGATTAGATAAACGCTTTAAAATATCCGTGTTCGTATTGTTGTATACAGGTTGTGCAACCGGTGTTGGAGCTGGTTGTTGCGGTACTTGCACTGCCGCTACTTTTTGCTCTTCTAATTCACGTTTTAAACGAACATTTTGTTGCTGTAATTGCTCAAGTTCCTTATGAAATGCCTCATAATCCTTAATAATCATATCAAGAAACTTATCTACTTCTTCTTGCTGGTAACCTCTCATACCTGTTTTAAATTCTTTTTCCAAAATATCTTTCGCTGTTAATTTAATTTTATCCGAAATCATTTTCTTCACCTCAAATTTTTACCAAAACTTTCATTAACTAAATTTTTTCAGAAACAATGTCTTTTGTCAATCCTATATACATGAGCTATATTACATATTACTCGGCATTATCCCACTGTTCCTCTTCTATTATATCTTGTAAATCAGAAAAAAGAATGAAATAACTGTGATAATTTTCTATTTCGCCTTTTTTCTTTGCTGCTTCTACTATGTATTTAGGACTTCCTGGTTTTTCTTCATCATACACTGCCAAAAGTGCATTACTTTTTTCAATAAAAAATTGATTTTTTAATCGAAATTGCTCAGGACTTTCATATTTTCTTTTCGTAATACTATCAACATGATCTGCTTGCCCTAGAATAAACTCATATAGTTCCCGATTTCCCTCTTTCCAATTTTCCTCTTGTTCTAAAAAAGGAGTAAACACAGCAAGCTTTAAATTAGGATATTCTAGCTGCAAGTCAAAAACAACTTCAGCAGCCCATAACTCTACTCCTAACTGCCCACTAATAATAACCCATTCCAACCCTTCTTCTATAAAAGCAAGTAACTTACGATGCAATGCTTTTTTTATACAAATAACGCCTGGATGATCATCCTTAAATATCCCAAGTTCAAATGGTTTATATCCTGTTACCGCAACAACTTTCATATCAACACTCCAATAAAAAGAAAAGAACTAGCATTTTGCTAGTTCTAACATAACATTTACTTTTTAAACATTCCACCTACATTTGGTCCTGGTCCGTATGGAGATACTTGTGGTCCTACATTTGGTCCTGGTCCGTATGGAGATACATGATGCCCATGGCCACACGGTCCGCCGAATCCTCCAACTCCAGGTCCGCCGAATCCTCCAACTCCAGGTCCGCCGAATCCTCCAACTCCAGGTCCGCCGAATCCTCCAACTCCAGGTCCGCCGAATCCTCCAACTCCAGGTCCGCCGAATCCTCCAACTCCAGGTCCGCCGAATCCTCCAACTCCAGGTCCGCCGAATCCTCCAACTCCACCGAATCCTGGTGCAACAGGTTCTACAACATTCACATTTGAAACTGTTTGCGGGAAGAAATGTTGACTTTTAACTTGTTGATGATGAACATGTGTTGTATGAGTTGGGTGAATATGTGGTACCACCGTTGTGGAAAAAGTGTTCGTTACACATTGCTTTGTTGGATGAACGACAGGAGGTGTTGCGCAAATAGGTCCTACAGGTTTATGCCCTCCAAAACAAGGATGACAATGATACATAGTTTTTTTCTCTCCTCTCTCATTAAAAAATCTGACTACACTTTACAATATGAGAAAGGGGTAAAAGCCGCTTGTTATATATACCCATTTATTTAATGGAAATTTGTCTATATAATAGCCATTTAAATATGATAACTTGGACACGCAACTATCATCCTTTAGCAAAAAAGCCGCCAACTTGTTTTACAATCCCAGTGACTTGATTCATAGCATTCATCATTTGGCCTGCTGTATTCATCATTTTATTCACATCATAGTTACCATCTGACGTCTTAAATTGAGATACGAAACTAGAAAATTGACTTGGCTGCTGTTGTTGCTTTTGTTTATTCATCGTTGGATATGGTTGAAAAGGCTGTTTCGGTGGGTAAAACATTGATGGCTGATTCATAAAAGATTGTGGTTGCTGTGGTACATAAGATTGTGGTTGCTGTGGTACATAAGATTGCTGATTCATATAGGACTGTGGTTGCTGATTCATAAAGGATACTTCAAATGGCTGATAATAATTCGCTTGATTTCCATAATAAGGTGCAAATGGGTGCATATTATAGCGTAAATATGGATCTTCATTATATTGATAAAAATCCGGTTGTGTATACGAATTGATGTGTTGGTATACATTAGATTGCTGAAACATGCATTCTCCCCCTCTAACTAAGTTTCTACATATAGAATATGTACCTATAAAATAAAATGTGTAACCTTATAAATGTCTATTTTTGTCGGAAGTTTAAATTTTTAAAAAAATAAGAAAGTAAGCCTTTTCATGTTATGATAATGAAGAAGAAGATTCTCATTGGGGAGGAATCAACATGATATTAGGGGATTTAAAACAAGCTTTCGCTCAAAAAAAGGGGTACTCTACAGAGGATATGAATGAGTTGCTTGATTTTGCTAGACATCACTATTTAGAAGGAAAAATCTGCATCTCAGAATACCGAGTATTAATACGTGAATTAGAAATAAATGGGGCGAAACCCACACATACAACTGTAGAATCATAAAAACAAGAGGGTTTTCCCTCTTGTCACTTACATTGTTCTATTATGTTCTGCAACGTGTATAAAATCGCCTGATGTGTTTCATAAAACCGCTTACCTTTTCCCTTATTTACAAAACATTGCAGTGCATTATTTTGTAAATTCTCATACACTTGGTCAATTTGTTGCACATGTATATACTTAGGCTTTTCATGTTTTATCCATTGATAAGCTAATTCTTTCCACACTTCTAACTCTTGATCAACCATATCCACAAAAGGCTTCATATCTTGATAAAAATCAAACTCTTTCTCTTCTCTTTTTTTTATAATCGTTTCATCATTGTACTGTATTAATTTTATTGAAGACTGCATTAATTTTCCATAATCCAATTTATTTCCACCCTCTTATGCACTTACTATGACGTTTTGAAACGTTTGAAGCCAACTTCCTTTTTCTTCGTGATGTAATAATTTATCCTCCATATGTTGAATGTGCATTTCTGTTATTTCTCCTCGATTACATATATCTTCACGTTTATCTTTTAAAGAATGATTAACTCTAAGTGAAACATTCATTTCCAGCAAATCAAGAGCACTTAACATTTGATCCATTTTTTTCATTACATTTTCCTTCTGAACCATCGCCATTTATAAAACGCCTCCTTCTTTGCTTTTCCTTTGTCATGTTATTTCGACGGGTCACTTACCACTCCTGCACAACTGACAAAACTAGTTGATATTCGGCAAAGAAATCGGTTTGTATGAGTTTTATAGAAGTGGTAACAATACAAAAGGGAGGTGTTTACCATGGCTAAAAATAAAAATAAAAATGAGAAGAAGAAAAAACAAAACACACAGCAAAATAAACCTGAAACTGGAAATCCGAAGCTAGATGGTCCGAACTTTCCTGCTACATAAAGTAAAACTTTAATCGGCGGGTCTATTTCTCTTACCTAGCTTCCTCAATTTCCCCTACATTTCAATTGGAATCATACTTATTGAAACTGTATAAAAACATGAATCGATTTATGTAATCCATTCGTCCCGACTCCCTGTCAGAGAGCGGGACTTTTCTTATTATATCATGAAGTCATTGTTCCTTTTAAAAAAGCTATTCAATGAAGAAAAAAGATGTATTTGTTGTTGTTTTTGTAAAAACCATTCTGTAATATTAACTTCTTCTTTCAGTTCCTGAAAGAAAAACAATGCCTCAATATCCATTTTTTTATGGAACCAATCTTTCGTTACGTTATGGTGATGTAAAACAATTGAGAAAGCATCTCTTAACTGCGGTGTATCTTTTTCTTTTGGAATTATAAAGTACCGCTCGTAATCCATTCTTGATCCTGTAGGAAACGTTCGCAAGGAAAAATCGTAAAATAACGTTTCATATTTAGGATGAAATAATAGCCAAGCTAATTTCTTTCCGAGTTCTATACGTTTTTGTAATGTTTCAAATTGATAAACCGAAAAACCATATAGTTGTCCTTTTGTAGTCGGAAAAATTACAGCACTAAAATGAAAGAGCTCTTGAAATTTAAACAGTAAAGTTTGGAATACGTGCTTTTGAAAATATGGGTGTTCAATAATCGGTTTTTGAATCCTATTTTGTTCATTAATAATAAGTGCTGTAATAAGACGTGTGAGATCTCTTTTATTCCAAAAATCATTCCATTCCTTCTCCATAAAAATAGATACGTTAAAAAACTGTAATAAGTGAAAGATTGGTTTATTCATTTTCTTGCTGTACTCGTATAACAACAATTGTGGGTATGCATCTGAAAAAATAAGCCAATTTGCACTTTCATAAGTAAGGAACAGTTGCTTCCTCATTCTTTCAGATAAAATATTCGGATAATATTCCCCTGCTAAATCTGTCATATTCCACCCAGAATTTCTCGAAACCATACTCGCCAGAAATGACCACCGGATTTCTTTATTTCTCAAGTAATATTCTTGATAAGCCTGTGTGCGTGAAATATTATCTATATTTGCTAGAGCCGTCTGTTGTTTCATATACGCTATTAATTGTTTCTCTTCTATTGTACAAGAAAGTCCACTGCGCTCTCTATTTATTTTCTCATACTCATTCTGCATATGCATACAGGAATCACCACATCTCTCTTGAAAAAAATCGCATCTTTTTTGTTTTTTTTGATATAATCACCTTTGTAAGTAATTCTAGGTAAGTTGGGGTGGACAAACTATGACCATTCGTTATCCAAACGGAAAAAGGTATAATCAAGCGTTACAACCTCAAAAAACACAATTTAAAAAACATACTTATAGCAATAGAGGTATGTCTCTGGAAGAGGAACTAAATGAAACAAATCAATATTATTTAACCCATAATATTGCATGCGTACATAAAAAACCCACTCCTCTTCAAATTGTAAAAGTGGATTACCCCGCTCGAAGTGCGGCGGTTGTGAAAGAAGCTTATTTTAAACAGCCTTCTACAACAGACTACAACGGTGTATACAAGGGGAAATACATTGACTTCGAAGCGAAAGAAACAAAAAATAAAACAAGTTTTCCGCTACAAAATTTCCATCTTCATCAAATTAAGCATATGGAACAAGTAATAGCTCATAACGGAATTGCATTTGTTATTATTAAATTTACACTTTATGACGAGTTTTATTTACTTGATGCGAAACATGTCGTTTCATTTTGGAATCGCCAAGATGCTGGTGGACGCAAATCGATTAAGAAACAGGAAATCGAAGAGCACGGATACTTGTTATCATGCGGTTATCACCCTCGAATTGATTATATTCGTGTACTAGACATGGCTTATTTTTCGTGATAGAGTCAACAATAAGGCTCTTTTTTCGACTTTTGGGGAAAAAATGAAAGGTAGGAGAAAGTATAATGTCAGAAAATTATCGTTCTCGTACAGAACGAAAACATGCACAACATCAAAAACAAGAAACAAACCAAACGGAGAAACCAAAGAAAAAAGGTTCCTTTTTCAAGAAATTTTTAATTGGTTGCCTACTTCTTGGCATTGTTGGTCTTATAGCTGGAGTTTCCGCCTTTTTTGTAATGGTACAAGATGCTCCAAAGCTAAATAAAGCAAAACTTGTCAATCCGCTATCAACTAAATTTTATGATAAAGACAAGAATTTCTTTTATGAATATGGTGCCGAAAAGCGAACGAATATTACTTACGATCAAGTTCCGAAAGTAGTAGAAAGCGCATTCCTAGCGACAGAAGATGCTCGCTTCTATCAACATAACGGAATCGACGTTAAGCGTACTGGAAAAGCAATCCTTGAAAATGTCACAGGTGGTTTTGGTTCTCAAGGCGGTAGTACAATTACCCAACAGGTAATTAAAAACTATTTTCTAACGATGGAAAAAACATCAAAACGTAAAGTACAGGAATGGTATTTAGCTTATAAATTAGAGCAACAATATTCCAAACATGAAATTTTAGAAATGTACTTAAACAAAATCAACCTCGGCAATCGCTCTTATGGGGTTGCAACAGCAGCGAAAACTTATTATGGCAAAGACTTAAAAGATTTAAAATTACACGAAGCAGCGATGCTTGCTGGATTACCTCAAGGTCCAAATATTTACGATCCAACAAAGAAAGAAAATATCGATCGAGCAACAAAACGTCGTAACGTTGTATTAACGTTAATGAATCGACATGGCTTTATTTCAAAGCAAGAAATGGATGAAGCGATAAAAATCCCTGTAACAGAGGGACTTCTTCCATCTAAAGATGTAACCGAAATGCCTTATCAAGCCTTTTTAGACGCAGTCGTAAAAGAAATCGAAAAAGAAATGCCCGATGTAAATATTGGATCTGACGGATTACAGATTTATACGACAATTGATACAAAGGCACAAGAATACGCTGAACAATTACTGGATGGGGATATTATTAACTATCCAAACGATCGTTTCCAAGGTTCTTTCGTATTCATGGATACAAAAAATGGTGAGGTTCGTGCAATTGGTGCTGGCCGTAAAGAAAGTAAAACTGTATTTAAAGGGCATAATATGGTCGTTGATATGCAACGCCAAGTAGGTTCGACTATGAAACCAATTTTTGATTATGGTCCTGCTATTGAATATATGCAATGGTCTACATACCATCAATTAAATGACTCAGAATATACGTATTCCAACGGTAAAAAAATCCGAAATGCTACAAACAGCTATAAAGGTGATGTCTCTTTACGTGAGGCATTGAAAAAGTCATTAAACATCCCTGCTTTAAAAACAGCACAAGCAGTTGGATTAGACAAATCAAAAGGATTTGCCGAAGGACTTGGAATGACATTCCCTAATGGGAATGCAGTCGAAGCCAATGCGATTGGTAGTAACGATGCTTCTCCGCTACAAGTAGCTGGTGCATATGCAGCTTTTGGTAATGAAGGGAATTATAACAAGCCACATTTCGTAACAAAAGTTGTCTTTCCTGATGGAAAAGAGAAAAGCTTTAAACCAAAAGAAATACGAGCAATGAAAGACTACACAGCATATATGATTACTGATGTTCTTCGCGATGTTGTAAAACCAGGTTCTGGTGGTACAGGTCCAACTGCTTATGTATCAGGAATTGATGTTGCTGGTAAAACGGGAACACAGAACTATGATGCAGATGTATTAAAAAAATATAATATCCCAGAAAGTGCTAACAGAGATAGTTGGTTTGCAGGTTATTCACCGCAATATACGATGTCAGTATGGACAGGATATGAAAAAGATTCTGAAGAAAACTATATTGCAGATAAATCACCTTCAGTCCGAATTGCACAGCAAATATTCAAAGAAATGATGAGTAAGTTTGCTACAGATACATCTCGTTTTGAACAACCTTCTTCTGTAGAACGTTTGAATGAAGAACTCTATGTGAAAGGTGCAAAAAAGGATGCTGTTAAACAGATTAAAGTAGATCCACCAACTGGTGTAACGCCATCTTATGATGCGTCATCTAATACAATTACATTAAACTGGTCTGGTCCTTCAGACGCTGAAGCTTACTCTGCAAGCTATAAAGCAAACGACGGTTCTAGCGGTGGCCTATCTGTGAGTGGCACAAGTGCTTCCCTTGGCGGAGTGAAACCAGGTGTAACTTACAGCTTCTCAGTAGTAGCGAAAAAAGGAACGGGAACAAGTGATGCCGCTGGCGTATCCTTTACTGTTCCTGGCGAGAGTGCAGAAGCTAAGAAAAAAGCTGAAGAGGATGCTAAGAAGCAACAAGATGAGCAGAAAAAAGCTGATAAGGAAGCTAAAGACAAGGCTGATAAAGAAGCTAAAGACAAGGCTGATAAAGAAGCTAAAGACAAGGCTGATAAAGAAAAAGCCGATAAAGAAAAAGCTGATAAAGAAAAAGCCGATAAAGAAAAAGCTGATAAACCAGATACACCAGATAAACCAGATACACCAAATAAACCAGATACACCAGATAAACCAGATACACCAAATAAACCAGATAAACCAGATAAACCAGATACACCAAATAAACCAGATACACCAAATAAACCAGATACACCAGATAAACCAACAACAGGTGGCGGAGAAGTTAATCCAACACAATAATACAAAAAAGAAGTCACCTTTCTCTAACGAGATGGTGACTTCTTTTTTTGTATGATTTTTTTTGCATACAGCTTTTCTATTTCTACATACAACTGTGCCAATTGAATATAGGAATGATAGTGATTTGGTTGCTTTGTAATAAATGAATAACGTTCCATAAAGTTAATCGGTTTTATTTGTAGCTCATCAATCTTGTTTTTAATATCCTTTAACCCTGACACTGGTTTTCCGTTTAACCAATATAAACTCGATAATAAATGAGCTGCAAAGTGAATCATTGGCCTTTTTGCTTCATTTCGCTTTCGATCCTGAAAAAATATCGATATATCCTCTTTTTTGTCTTTCCATATATCTAATACAGCTGGAATTCCCATTTCTATTTCATTCCATGGCTCATATTGTTTTCCTATATCAAATAAGAAATAATGGCTTTCTAGCAATTGCACAAACGATTCATCTGTATGATATATAATCTTATCTATCTCCCCTTCAAAAAAAGGATTACATTGAAACTCATCCGGTACTTGTACAACTTGTTCCATCTTTTTATTTCCCCTTCATTCGCTTCTTACCTTCACGACACACTTCTAGTAGCCGGCATTCTTCACATTGCGGCCGCTGTGCTTTGCAATGATAACGTCCAAAGAAAATCATTCGGTGATGCGTAACTCCCCACTCTTCCATTGGCACTTTCTTCATTAATGTTTTCTCTACCTCTAGAACGGAATCTTTCCAACGGCAAATAGCCAAGCGTTTACTTACACGTTCCACATGTGTATCAACAGCAATAGCTGGGATACCAAATGCTACAGAAACAACTACATTTGCAGTTTTTCTACCAACCCCTGGTAGCTTTGTTAGTTCATCCCGATCCTGTGGTACCTCTCCATTATAGTCTTCAAGCAACATTCGGCATAACTTTTGAATATTTTTCGCTTTGTTCCGGTACAATCCAATTGAACGAATATCTTGTTGCAACTCTTCTAAGGACACATTTAAATAATCTTCAGGTGTCTTATACTTTTGAAATAAACTTTTCGTTACTTTATTTACAAGGACATCTGTACATTGTGCAGATAATGCAACTGCAATTACAAGTTCAAATGGATTATCATGATTTAATTCACAATGTGCTTCTGGATACATTTCTGCCATTGTATCTAAACAATAACGAATTTGCGTCTTGTTTAACATGTATTTCCTCCTATATCACTGCTCCAACCAATTATAAAAAGGCACTTTCCCCGTATATTTGGTCTCTTGTTTCGTTACTTGCTGCGAGCGTTGTTGATTCGCTCTAAATTTTCGCCCTTGATCTTGCGCTTGATCAACTGTCTTAATTCCATTCTTTTTCCACTCAAAGAGAATACGGTCAATATATCGAAAATTAAGTTTCCCACTCATTACAGATTCTCGAAGAGCTGCTTGAATTAAATTCGGATGATGTTGATCCTGATCTTGCCACATCGCTAATGTTTCACATTCAAAAGGCGATAATGGTCTCCCAAATTCCCGTTCAAAAATTGTATATAAATTCACTTGAAGTTTCTTTTGTTCTTCTTTTTCTTCTTCTATTGTTTCATTCATTAAAAAATGCAAGATTTTTTCCCAAAGTGGTTGCAACGAATAACTTTCGCACATCATAGCTTCAGATTTTTGACTACCTTCTAATGCTAAAAAGCCTTTTTGAATTAACGCTTGAATGATTTCCATACATTTCATTTCTGTTATTGTCATTCGTTCTGCAATCTCTGAAGGAGTTGGAAAAGAATTACCCGATTCTAGAAAAGTATGCACATGGAGTACAACCATAAATTCCATCTCATTTAAGCCTAGTTTTTTATAATGCATCATAAGCAATTTTGGAATTGCGACGCTGCCTTGTTCAAACCATTGTAACATCATTTTTTTCTTCATGACCATACACCTCGCTTTCTAGTATAACACACCTGTTATAATTTTCTTTTACCACAATTCGTCAAAAAACCTCCCTATAGATAGGGAGGTCATCTTCATTTGTTCAAAGTAACTTATGTGGTAAAAATGAAAGTAATTAGCCTTTTAAGCCTGTACTTTACTTCTCATAAACGTATTAATTCGCTCTAACGCTTTCTCTAATTGTTCAAGAGATGTCGCATAGGATAAACGAACATTGTTTGGTGCACCGAACCCTGTTCCTGGAACAAGAGCTACTTTCTCTTCTTCTAACAATGCTTTTGCCCACTCATCAACGGTTTCATATCCAGCTAACGCTACAGCCTCTTTTACGTTCGGGAATAAATAAAATGCACCTTGTGGTTTAATACAAGTGAAACCAGGAATTTGAATTAATTTATCATAAATAATGTTTAATCGTTCTTCGAATGCTTGACGCATCATTTCCACAGGCTCTTTCGACCCAGCATACGCAGCAATTGCGCCGTATTGAGCGATTGAAGTAGGGTTTGACGTACTATGACTCGCTAAGTTCGTCATCGCTTTAATAAGCTGCTTATTTCCCGCTGCATAGCCAATACGCCATCCTGTCATGGAATGCGATTTAGATACACCATTAATAATAAGTGTTTGTTCTTTTAATGCATTAGAAAGCTGGGCAATTGAAGTATATTCCACGCCGCCATAAACCAATTTCTCATAAATCTCATCAGAAACAATTAAAATGTCGTGCTCTAAACATACTTCTCCAAGCTGCTGTAATTCTTCTTTGCTGTAAATCATCCCTGTCGGATTGCTCGGTGAATTTATAATAACAGCTTTCGTCTTCTCTGTAATTGCCTCACGTAGCTGCTCTGGCTTAATTTTGTACTGATTATCTTCTAGTCCTTCTACATAAACTGGCTTACCACCAGCAAGCTTTACTTGTTCTGGATAACTTACCCAATAAGGAGTCGGAATGATAACTTCGTCCCCTTCGTCAAGTAGCACTTGAAATAGTGTATAAAGTGCATGTTTTGCTCCATTACATACGATAATCTCAGTTGGATCATACGCTAATCCTTGATCACGAGTAAATTTCTTCGCAATTTCTTGTTTTAATGTTGCTAATCCACCAGTTGGTGTATATTTCGTATGTCCTTCTAACATTGCTTTATGTGCAGCATCCATAATATGCTCTGGCGTATTAAAGTCAGGTTCTCCTGCTCCTAATCCAATTACATCATGGCCTTCAGCTTTCAATGCTTGTGCCTTTGCTGTAATTTCTAAAGTTGAAGACGGTGTTAAAGCAGCTACTCGCTTTGCTAATTTCATTTGTGGTTTCCCCCTGCATCTATTTTTCAATGCTGTAATATCCAGCATATTTCCCATCTTGAAATTCTAGATAATAATACGTATAACGACCTTCTTGATCAATATATGTAATTTCCCACAACGGAACATCGTTTTCAGCACCTAATTTTGCCTTTACCAATTCTTTGGGCTTACGTTCCCCAGCCACAATTTGTAAAGCTTTCTTTTCAGAAATGCCCTCGTTCTTTTTACGTACTAGAACATTCCCTTTTTTCTCAGGTACCCAAACAATGATTTGTTCTCCTTTTTCATCTACACCTTGTACGACTGCATATGAAGATTTCCCGTTATAATAATCAACCGTTTTTACTTTCGTAAGCTTTGCTTTTT
The DNA here is from genome assembly GCF_000161455.1 of Bacillus pseudomycoides DSM 12442. Classification (GTDB taxonomy): domain Bacteria; phylum Bacillota; class Bacilli; order Bacillales; family Bacillaceae_G; genus Bacillus_A; species Bacillus_A pseudomycoides. The sequence goes on along the minus strand of NZ_CM000745.1, from coordinate 1,433,577 downwards.
CTTTTGCAATTTCTACAACTTTTGACTCTTTCGGAATTTTCTTTTCCATTGTCGCATTATAAACATGCACCCCATATAATCCAATGGCAACGATAACGATAATGATGGCAAAGATCCACTTCTTCATTGCATCACTACGTTCTGTATATCGTAAATACTGCTGTTTCTTTTTCGTTTTCGTCTAATGCCAATCCGAACATGAGGTCCTGCTCTTTTAAAGTGCGATTCAAACTATCAACAATTTTATATAAGTCAGACGAATATTTAATACGCGTCGTTGATAGCACTTCGATTTTCTTCTCCATGAAAACTCCTCCGTTACACAAAAATTTCTAATTATAGAAGAACGCAATACGGTTACAATAAGAGTACATTCTTTACAACCCCTGCTTCATCACCCATCTATTATAGCAGGACATGTTCAGCAAAAAAAGGTTTCAAATTGAAAACCGAAACATTTGTATACAAGAAGTAAGAAAAAATAAATTTCCTCCTACCCACATTTCATGCCTGAAGTACGTCGTACTTCAGGCATATTTTTTCACTTACTGTTATTCCTTTAGCTATTTACCGATAGTAATTCCACCTACCTCAAAGTTATCTAAAAAACAACAAAAGTGAGGTAGGATATACTACCCGTCAAAAAACGATTGGCGAAGACCAAGAATCAGTGAGAAATGAAGGAACCCTCAGTGATTACAGTTTCACTTTATCCGCTTTATTCTTCTAAGTGATCTAACAGTTCTTCTAACGACCCTTCATAAAGAGGAACATTTGGAATAGATTGCATAAATCTTTTTCCGTAGAAAGAGTTGGTTAAACGACGATCTAAAACAAACACCGTTCCAGTATCCGTCATTGTACGAATTAATCGTCCAAACCCTTGCTTAAAACGAAGAATTGCTTGCGGAAGTGCCAGTTTCGTAAATACGTCGTCTCCTTTATTTTTCAACCATTCACTTTTGGCTTCCATCATTGGCTGATGAGGCGGTGTAAATGGTAACCGAACAATAACAAGATAGCTTAATGCATCTCCAGGAATATCAATCCCTTCCCAAAAACTACTTGTTCCTAACAAAATTGCTTTGTCGAACTCTTGAAATTTCCGAACTAAACGACTTCGGCTACGATTATGAACACTTTGTGTTAGTAATACAAAGTCTTCTAATTCATCCGCTTGTTTTAAATTTGTATATGTTTCCTTTAGCATTTCATAGGATGTAAACAAAACAAGCATTCTTCCATTTGTCGCTTTAGCAATCTTCATAATATGATGTGATACTTCTCTTATATACACATCCTCGCTTACTTGCTTAATAAGAGGAACATCAGTAGAAACCATTAGCTTTACTTGTTCCTCATAATGAAACGGCGATGGAACTGTTAATGTGTCTGGTGCAAAGTCATATAATCCAAGTTGTTCCTGTATATAATCGAATGTATTATTAACAGTTAAAGTCGCCGAAGTAAAAATAACGCTTCGCTTTTTTGTTAAGAACTCATCCGCAAACCTTTCTCCTATATGGACAGGTTGTGCATATAACACAGTGGAATGAATTGTACCTTTCGTTTCCGTTTCCATCCATGTCACATACTCTGTTTTTTCTAATATAAGCAGCTGCAATGAGTCGACCATTTTACGCAATAATTCAATTAAATGCATAAACTCGCCTGTAACAACATGCATCTCCCATTCGATTTTACTTTGTAATAAGTCCGCTTGTTGCTCTAGCGCAGTAAGTATTTTTCTCAATTCATATACGAAGCGATTTGTTAACTCAGCTATACTTCTCCATAGCTTTCCATCCTCTTGGTCCGCGTTATATCGATAAATAAGCGGCATATTATTTGCCCCTTGTTCTTGCTTTGTTTGCTGAAATATAAATGTACGTAACATTTGAAATAATTCATCAGCATCGAATTTAATTTCCTTTAACCTATGACTCACCATTCGAAAAGCTGAGCGTGACGAATGATGAGATTTTTTCATCAATTCATATACCTTTGATAGCACATCGTCCGTCTCTAACGTACCAAAGCGTGATAAGATTAATTGAAAGTACATGCATGAAAACTGCTCTCCAAGTGTCCTAGTCGCTGTTTCTTCGATGTGATGAGCTTCATCAAAAATAATATGTTCACAAGATGCCAAAAGTGGATCTTCACTAACAAAATCTTGAAATAGTAAAGCGTGATTTGTAATAACAATATCTGCAAATAACGCTTTATTTTTTGCTCGTTGATAAAAGCAGCGACTAAACCAGTTGCTTTGCATGCCGCCCGGACTGTACGTATCACTACAAATGCGATCCCACAGTAACTTCCCGCCTTCTGGAATATTAAGCTCGTCACGATCACCAGTCTCCGTTTGCAATAACCATACTAATACTTTTGCTTTCGTAAGCGCAGCATCATAGTTTTTCTCTTCTTCTTGCAATGCATATTCAAATTTATGTAAGCAAAGATAATGTTTTCTTCCTTTTAAAAGAGCCACTTCGAATGGAAATGGTACTATACTTTGTAATAAAGGAATTTCATTTTCAATCATTTGTTGTTGCAGTTGTACCGTTTGCGTACTAATAACAACTGACTCTTCTCTTCTCTTTGCAAAATAAATACTTGGAAGTAAATAAGCAAGTGTCTTCCCTGTACCTGTTCCTGCTTCAATTAATGAAAAACGAGAATCTCTTAATGCTGTATATATTTCCTTCATCATTCGCTGCTGACTTTCTCTTTGTTCAAAATTTGGCATCTTTAGCTCAAGTTGTCCCATTGACTTGTGTAAAAAAGCATCAAACTTAGATAAACAATCATCACCGATTTCTAATGAATAATTTCGTTTTCGAAGCGCAATATTTCGATATACTTCATATTCCTTTGCATCTTCTGTACCAAGCATCACTTTATTTAAAATATTTTCTGAAATGATATTCGCTATATCACTTTGGAATACATCGCTTAGTTCATATAAAGATTGTAATGTGACAAGCGGTAGTTTTTCTAATTGATTTAGAAATTGTAAAAATAATTCCGCTGTCACAAGAGCATCACTATCCGCACGATGCGGTTGATCATGTTCCAATTCATGTTTTTTTGCTAAATCACGCAATTTATAGCTATCAGCTGTCGGCAATAAAATTTGTGCCAATTCAACCGTATCAATTTTTGGACAGTTTACTTCTCCATATCCAGCCTGTTTTAATTCTTCCTTCAAAAAATTCCAATCAAAGTGAACGTTATGTGCAACAAAATAAGCACCCTGTAATAGTTCGGCTACCATCGGCGCTACATCGCAAAATAGCGGGGCTTGTTTCACGAGATTTTCATCAATCCCTGTTAATTCTGTAATAAATGGAGGAATCTCTCTCTTCGGGTTAACAAAAGACGAAAAGATTTCCAATATCTCTCCATCTTCTACTACAACAGCTGCAATTTGTGTAATTCTGTCCTTCCCATCTTTCCAGGAGTTCCCTGTCGTCTCTAAATCGACAACGACATAACGCTTACTCATATGTAACACCTCAATTTCTTACCCTTTCAAACAACAAAAATTCATATATTGTTACTATACCACGTTTTATATCATCTTAATGAAAAGATGGACAAAAAATAGAAGAGCCTGGTGTTGAAAAAAGGACTCTTTCTATTCATTCAAGTATATAGTTTCAAAAAAATCTTTAATCTTCTTTATTAATGAATAATTTTTCCGAACCGTTTTTTTACGTGTATTTACATAAAGTAAGCTTCCATCTGCGGGATTTTACATGCTATTATCCTCACTCACCTATTTGCGCGCCTCTCTGAATCTTGAGGTAGATGTCTTACTGCCGTGATAGCAAGATAAAATGAAAAGCTACCTCATATGAGATAGCTTTTCATTTTATAAAATCGTACCTGCTTTTTCAGCACCTAACATTTCAACAATTTGATTGTTATCATCTAACACCGCAATTTTTGGTACTTGTTTATCTACATCTTCTGTCGCTACGAGACCGTAACAAATAATAATAACTTTATCTTCAGGTTGTACAAGTCTTGCAGCTGCACCATTTAAACAAACAACACCGCTACCACGTTCTCCTTTAATTACATACGTCTCTAAGCGAGCTCCATTGTTATTATTTACAATTTGTACTTTTTCATTTTCTACAATCTCCACTGCGTCCATTAAATCTTCATCAATTGTAATACTACCTACATAATTTAAATTTGCTTCTGTTACAGTCGCGCGATGTAACTTCGCTCTCATCATTGTGCGAAACATAGATGACTCCCCCTTATTCAACCGTTAATGTAATATTGTCAATTAAACGTGCATTATCAAACTTCACTGCAATTGCAAGAATAATACGCCCACCAATTGTTTCAACTTCCGTCAAAGTTGGGTACGCATATAGATCTGCATAATCGACGATACCTTGTGTATTTTCCTCAATATATTCTTTCACAAGACATGTAATGATTTGTGGATTACGCTCTCCAGCTTCAATTCGTTTTTTCGCTATACATAAGCTTTGATATAAATGTGGTGCTTCCTCACGTTCTTTTTCTGATAAATATACATTACGAGAACTTCTTGCTAATCCGTCCTCTTCCCTAACGATATCAACAGGTACAATTGTGATTGGAATATTGAAATCACGTACAAATCCTTGGATAACAGCGACTTGCTGTGCATCTTTCATACCGAAGTAGGCACGCTTTGGCATTGTAATATTAAATAGTTTCATCAATACAGTCGCAACACCTGCAAAATGAATCGGTCTTTGCTTACCACATAATACGTCTGTACGCTTTATAACTGCAACCTTTGTTGTCTGTTCTGCAGGATACATTTCTTCTACGCTCGGATAAAATAAATAATCCACCCCGGCTTCTTTTGCTACTTTCTCATCTCTCTCGATATCCCGAGGATAGCGATCTAAATCTTCATTTGGTCCAAATTGTAATGGGTTTACAAATACGCTTAAAATAACAACTTCATTTTCTTCCCTTGCTTGACGTAATAAAGTTGCATGCCCTTCGTGTAAATATCCCATCGTTGGAACAAAACCGCTATCTTTACCACTTGCACGAATTTCACTAGCAATTTGCTGCATCTCTTGCACTGTTGTTACAATTTTCATCACTGTTTCCCTCCGTATAATGCTACACATTCTTCCTCTTTCATTGTGAATGAATGTTGTTCTTCTGGAAATTGTCCTGCTTTTACTTCAGCAACATATTGCGCAATTCCGCGTACAATTTCTTCTTGAACTGATGTATATTGTTTCACAAATTTCGGAACACGCTCCACTCCATACGAAATGAGATCATGATAAACAAGTACTTGACCATCTACTTTACTACCTGCACCAATACCTATTGTAGGAATCGTCAGCTGCTGTGATACAAGCTCTGCTAGTTGCATTGGTACGCATTCTAAAACGATTGCCATTGCACCAGCCTCTTCACATTTCTTAGCATCTTCTAACAATTTCTTTGCACTTTCAGCATCTTTTCCTTGCACTTTATAGCCACCTAATACACCTACAGATTGGGGTGTTAAACCAAGATGGGATACAACAGGAATTCCTGCATTCGTTAAGAAGCGAATGATTGATACTACCTCATCCGCTCCTTCTACTTTCACTGCATGTGCTCCGCTCTCTTGCACGATGCGGCGCGCATTATGCATCGTTTCTTGCAAAGATACATGGTAAGACATAAAGGGCATATCCGTTACAATAAAAGTTTCCTTTGCTCCGCGGCGCACTGCTTTCGTATGATGAATCATATCATCTACCGTTACTGGAATGGTAGAATCGTATCCAAGTACAACCATTCCAAGGGAATCCCCTACTAAAATCATATCAACTTCAGCTTCTTCTGAGAGCTTTGCAGATGGATAATCATACGCAGTAAGCATCGTAATCGGCTCACCGTTCTCTTTCATTTTTAAAAAATCTGTTGTCGTTTTCAAAAACTACTCCTCCTTTATTCAGGAGAGAGGAGATGGCCGAAATCATATAAAAAACCCATCTGACCAAAAAAGGGCAGATGGGTTGTGTTAGTCGGCAAAATTCATCCCTCTGTCCCAGTCCGTTGTTGGATCAAGGCAGAATCCAAATTATTTTTCTTCATTGCTTGAAATAATGGTGCAGTTCACTCAGATACTGCCCATATTCGAACTAATTATAGCAAACTAAGAAATAAAATTGCTACATTTTTTTGAAAAAATAATTTTCTATTCCTATTACAGTATGTGAAATTTCAAGAATAGCAACGAATATAACAATAAACAATTCTATTCTTACTGTCATCCAATGTACAAATAAAAAGAAGCTCCCAAGCAGGAACTTCTCTCTACTTAATTTCTATATCAGCAGAATGAATATGATGAAGTTGACCTTTATCATCTTCTAACATAAGTACACCATCCGCTGTAATTCCTTTTGCTACACCTGTAATCGTATCTTTCATCGTTCGGGCCGTAATTTCTTTTCCAATACTTATTGCATAACTTTCCCAAAGAAGTTTAATAACCGAAAAACCATTTTTCACATATTCTTGATATAACTTTTCCATTTGTAAAAAGATCTGTTGCATAAGCTCTGCTCGCACAATTGGTTTTCCTGATTCAATTGCTAAAGATGTTGCAATTTCTTTAATCTCATCTGCAAAATGTTCTTGCCCTTGATTTGCATTAATTCCAATTCCCATAATAACAGCATTAATCTTATCTGGGTCAGCCTGCATCTCTGTTAAAATACCGACAGCTTTTTTTCCTTCAATTAAAATATCATTGGGCCATTTAATTCCCACATTCACACTTGTACATTTCTCAATTGCTTGTGCTACACTAACAGCTGCTAATAAAGTAAGCTGAGGAGCATGATGAACGGGAATAGCTGGACGTAAAATAATACTCATCCAAATCCCTGTCCCTTTTGGTGAGTGCCATTTTCTACTCAAACGGCCGCGTCCTGCTGTTTGCTCTTCCGCAACGACAATTGTTCCCTCCGCCGCCCCTTCATAAGCAAGTTTTGCTGCAATATGCTGCGTAGACTCTACAGATTCTTTAAAATAAACAGTTCTCCCTATAAATTCTGTCTGTAAGCCTAATTGAATTTCATTCGCTGTTACTTTATCTGGCTTACTAGCAATCCGATATCCTAGACGGCGCACAGCTTCTAGTTCATATCCTTCGCTCCGAAGATCCTCCATATGTTTCCAAACAGCGGTTCTTGAGCAGCCCAGCTTGTCACTAATTGTTTGACCAGATACAAACTCGCCATCTGCTGCAGAAAAAATCTGCAGCAATTGTTTTCTTATAGTAGATTGCATCCTTGTAGCCACTCCCTTATTTTCTCTTTCTCATTTTCTAATCGTTCTTGTAAAATTTCTTCTTCGATTCTTTGCAACACTTCTGCCACCCATGGTCCTGGCGTTTTTTCTGTCCAACCTAACAAATCATTACCGCTTACTTTCATTTCCTGACGATTATGAATGGATAATGAATCAAATAATGACTGTACCTGATTTACAGAAAATATATCATATTTTTTTATAATAGCTTGATATACTCTTTCCGCCATTAAAGCAGTATGCAAACCTGTCTTGTATAGAAAAACTGCATCCCAAGACTTTGTTTTTCTAGAGCGGATTGCTAATATAACAGCTACAATATCTTTTATTTTTTTGTTTGAAAATTTCCATTGACGTAAGAAAACTGATGGATGTTCTTCACCAATACAATATAAGAAAAATGCCCACGCCTCGATATCGGTTTCAAAAAAACCCCAGTTATATTGCATAGCTTTTAAAATTCTTTCTTCTGACATTTGTAAATATGGTAAATGCGTAACTAGTTTCGTCTCTACTAGTTGTTGAAGCCCATTTACACAATATTTACCCGTCAACAGCTTTTCAAACTCAACTGTAATTCTTTCAATCGCTATATGTTCCAGTAAATGCCCATACTCCTCAATCGCACGTTTCGTTTGTTCCTCTAAAAAGAATCCTAAAGTACTAACAAAGCGAATACCCCGCATCATACGTAGTGCATCTTCTTGAAAGCGATCCGCAGCATTCCCTACTGTTGCAATTTCTTGTTTACGAATTGCCTCTTGCCCCGCAAACAAATCAATGATGTTTCCTTCTTCATTCATCGCAATCGCATTCATAGTAAAATCTCGTCGTTTTAAATCTTCTTCTAATGAACGAACAAACTGAACACTACTTGGTCTGCGAAAATCTTCATAATCACTCTCCGTTCGAAATGTTGTCACTTCATACGGAATACCTTCTTGAACAACAATAACCGTACCATGTTCAAGCCCAACAGGGACATGTCTTGGGAATAAATGCATCACTTCTTCTGGAAGAGCTGATGTTGCGATATCAATATCACCAATTGGTCTATTGATAATAAAATCACGCACACTTCCCCCAACAAAATATGCTTCATGCCCATGTTGTTTCAATGTCTCAATAATTGCTCCAGCTTGTTTAAATCGTTTCATTTTTGTCATCCCTTAGTATGTCATAATAAATTGCCTCATATTGTGAAACAATATTTTCTGAACGAAATTGCTCATATACAGCTTCTATGGCGCGCTGTGCCATATTTTGATGGAGATCGTCGTTTTTAAGCAATTGTATCGCTTGCTTAGCTATACCTTTGATATCTCCAACTTCACATATATATCCCGTTTCACCATGTTGAATAACTTCTGGAATACCTCCAACACGCGTACCAATACATGGCACACCACACGCCATTGCTTCTAGTAAAACGAGGCCAAAGCTTTCTTTTTCTGATAAAAGCAACATTAAATCGCTCATTGCAAGAAGCTCAGCAACATTATCCTGTTTTCCTAAAAACAAAACATGTTCTTCAATATGTAAGCTTTTCACCAACTGTAAAATTGTACAAAATTCTGGCCCATCACCAACAAGTAATAATTTCGCTGCCACTTCTTTTACAATTTTAGCAAATGACTGGACAACATCTTGTGCACGCTTGACCTTGCGAAAATTCGAAATATGAATTAATACCTTTTCATCTTCACGTATGCCATACTCTTTTTTTAGTTGGGACATATCTCTCTTAAAATAGACACGCTCATCAATAAAATTATATACAGTCTGAATTTCTTTATTTGGCTTTACAAGCTCATGTGTTTCTTGAATTAACGAGTGGGATACAGCTGTAACAACATCAGATTGCTCAATACCAAACCGTATTAAATTATTTAGAGAAGGATCTGAACCAAGTACAGTAATATCAGTTCCATGTAACGTCGTAACGATTTTAATATCGTCTCCAATCATTTGCTTTGCTAAGTATGCACAAATTGCATGTGGTATTGCATAGTGTACATGTAAAACATCCAAGTTTTCTCTCTGTGCAACCTCTGCCATTTTACTTGCTAATGCTAAATCGTAAGGTGGATATTGAAAGACAGAATATTGATTTACCGTTACTTCATGAAAATAAATGTTTGGATATACTTTATTTAATCGGAATGGAACTCCAGAGGTAATGAAGTGAATTTCATGACCTCGTTCAGCCAATTGTTTTCCTAATTCAGTTCCTACAACCCCAGAACCACCAACAGAAGGATAACATGTTATACCTATTTTCAATTTCATTTACATCCCCCTATTAAATCAGCATGTAATAAAACTGGCTTTTTACTCATAAATCCTTCAGCATACATAACTCCAACTTCTTTTCCAAACATTTTCTCACGAGCGATTACTGTTTCGACATAACCTTCTGTTAAAGGTGTCTTCACACCATCACTTCCTGCTGTAAATTGGCTTTCATAGGCTTCTAACGCGGCTATCTTTTCAGAAAGATGTTCGCTAATATCAATGCAGAAATTCGGTTTATGAAAACCATTAATCATATAATAATAAAAAGATTGTACGCGATGTGGTGACATTTCTGGCATATATTTACGAACACCTGCTGAAAACACAGCTTCTTCCACGAGTTTCGCACAATTCGCATGGTCTGGGTGGCGATCTTCATAGTATGGTGCAAAAATAAGCGTTGGCTTATATGTCCGAATAATTTTTACGATTTCTCTTATATATTCTTCTTTCATATACAGACCGCGGTCTGGCATTGCTAAATTGATTCGCTCTGTCACTCCCATGATACGAGCGGCTTCTTGTGCTTCTTCTTTTCTTAGTTCAACCGTCCCATTTGAGGATAAATCGGCTTCTGTCAAATCACAAATGCCAACTTCATATCCTTGTTTTGTATATTTGGCAATAGTGCCAGCCATGCCGATTTCAACATCATCGGCATGGGCACCAAACGCTAATATATGTAATCCTCTCATAATTTGTTCCCTCATTTTCGTAACTTTCGGTAGTCTAAATCTCCTCGTTCTAATGCATGCATTAACATCTCAGCACTTGCCATATTCGTTGCAAGCGGAATCGCATACACATCACATAAACGAAGCAATGCATTTACATCTGGCTCATGTGGTTGTGCTGTTAGCGGGTCCCGAAAGAAAATCACCATGTCTAAATCGTTTTTTGCAATCATTGCACCAATTTCTTGATCGCCGCCAAGAGGACCAGATTGATATCTTGTGACTGTAAGTCCTGTCGCTTCCATAATGCGAAGGCCTGTTGTTCCCGTAGCAAAAAGTTCATGTTGTTCAAAAATTGGTTTATATGCGTATGCAAACGAAACTATATCATCTTTCTTTTTGTCATGTGCAATTAAGGCAATCTTCATCCGTCTTCCCCCCTTTAATCGATGATCTTCTCTAATCCATATACAAGATGGTCAAGATTCATTACTGTTTCAATAGCTAATTTTACTCCAGACATAAATGATGCTCTGTTGAATGAATCATGACGAACTGTTAACATTTGTCCGTCTCCGCCAAACAATACTTCTTGATGCGCAATAAGCCCTGGTAAACGCACGCTATGAATATGAATACCATCTACATTTGCACCACGTGCTCCTTTTAATTGTTCTGTTTCATTTGGATGACCTTGTTGTTTTGGTTCACGATTTTGACGAATTAAATCTACCGTTTTTACAGCTGTACCTGATGGTGCATCTAATTTTTGATCATGATGTAGTTCAATCACTTCAACATCTTGGAAATATTTCGCTGCCATTTGAGAAAACTTCATCATAAGTATTGCACCAATTGCAAAGTTTGGAGCAATAATAGTACCTACCTGTTTTTCTTTCGCAGTGTCTGTTAAATGCTGAAGTTCTTCTTCTGTAAACCCTGTCGTACCAATAACGGAACGAAGACCATGTTCAACAGCGAGTGTAACATGTTCTTTGCCGACTTCTGGTGTCGTTAAATCTAGCAATACATCCGCTTCTACTTCATTTAAACAAGTATGTAAATCCGCATAGATTGGTGCATGTAATGTAGGCATTCCAGGAAGATTTGAAATCATTTCACCACCATGCTTATAATCAACTGCTGCTACTAATTGAAAATGTGGTGTTCTTTCCATTAGAAGTACCGCTTCGTGTCCCATACGTCCTCTTGGTCCAGCAATAATCACTTTAATATCTTTCATTATTCTTTCTCTCCCTCTTCAATACGTGTCCAGCGATCTTTATCACGTGTATTAAATTTATCCATTACAATGTTATGTGCTGTTTCTAAATCAATATGTAAGCTATTTGCCATGCAGATCATAACAAATAATACATCTCCAAGTTCTTCTTCAATTGTTCGTTCTTTTTCAGTCGTTTTCTTCGGCTTCTCACCGTAATAGTGGTTCACTTCCCTTGCAAGTTCACCCATTTCTTCTGTCAAACGAGCCATCATTGCAAGCGGACTGAAATAACCTTCTTTAAATTGACTAATATATGCATCTACTTCTTTCTGCATATCTTTCATCGTTTTTTGTTCCATGTTGTTCACCTCTAATCCTTCCTCTTTCATGTTAGCCAATTCATGGCGATTTGACAAATATTATTCCTCTTTCGTCCCTATTTGCCACGTATTTTTGGATAGACTATAATAAAGTGAAACTTTCTTTTACAAATGTTCTTCTTGCAAAAGATTAGTTGAACCAATCGGGCTCTTACGGTTGGTTAGTCTTTTCTTCTCGCCTTACTCCTTACCAACCGTTAGTGCGGGGTAAAGTGAAACTTTCTTTTGCAAATGTTCTTCTTGTAAAAGGTTACCTCTTACCAATTACAATCATATAAATGACTTACTATTCTTATCGTTTTTCTTCGTCATTAGCTATTTCAACGGAGCGAAGTAACAATTACATATTAGGGGGCTTGCTACATGAAAACCAACTTAAAGATTCGAAACATTATATTTATTTTGATTGGTTCCGCTATCTTCTCTTTTGGCATCGTAAATATTAATATTGAAAATCACTTAGCAGAAGGTGGCTTTACAGGAATTACGTTATTGCTTTATTTTCTCTTTTCGCTTGATCCATCTTATACAAACTTAATCTTAAACATCCCTCTCTTTTTTGTCGGTTGGAAATTACTCGGCCGAACAACTTTCTTATACACATTAATCGGAACATTTAGCGTCTCCTTATTTCTATGGATTTTTCAGCGCTACGAATCATTAAATTTACATTTAAATTTGCAAAATGATATGACATTAGCAGCCCTGTTCGCTGGAGCATTTATTGGGATTGGTCTCGGAATTATATTCAAATACGGTGGAACAACGGGTGGCGTCGATATTATTGCTCGATTAGCTCATAAATATGTTGGCTGGAGCATGGGAAAAACAATGTTTATGTTTGACGCTGTTGTCATTGTCATCTCCATTCTTACATATCTATCTTATCGCGAGGGCATGTATACGTTAGTTGCGGTCTTTATCGGAGCAAAAGTCATTGACTTTATGCAAGAAGGAGCATATGCAGCAAAAGGAGCAACCATTATTTCAGATAAAAACGACGAAATTGCTGCCAAGATTTTATCCGAGATGGAGCGCGGGGCAACCTTTTTAAAAGCAGTTGGCTCTTATACAAAGATTGAGCGAAACGTACTTTATTGTGTTGTGGCAAAAAATGAAATCGTAAAACTAAAGAATATTATTACTTCAGTAGATCCTCATGCATTTGTTGCAGTAAGTGATGTACACGATGTAGTTGGTGAAGGCTTTACATTAGACGAAAATAAAAATCCATTACATAATTAAACATGCTAGATCTCTAACATTACTACACTTTCCAAATACACAACTTAAAAAGCTATCGAACCCGATAGCTTTTTAAGTTGTAAACCCCTATAAAGAAAACTTCTACTATATATACTTCCCTAATTTTTCTAAATCCTCATAAATCAAATCCAACAAGCCTCTATTATAAAAAATTGATGCTGGATGAAATGTCGGAAAAATATTATATATCTTCTCGGTCCATATAAAATCTGTACTTTGATTATTTTTTAGTCTTCGTACTGGCTGCTGCAATAATTGTCCATGAACATCAGTAATTTTTTTATCTGGTCCCACTAAACGCTTTAATGCAATATTTCCAAGTGTGACAATAACCGGTGCTTGCACGTGCTCCATCTCATAATCTAACAAAGGAGCATGTATAAGTATTTCTCCCTGATTTGGGGTTCGATTATATTTCTTCTGAGCAACTTGCCCGCTCCGCTCTCTTTTCTCTCTCCATATATAAGGCCGGCTACGTACAGTGCTCGTAATATATACTTCTTCCCTTGTAAGGCCGATACGTTCTAAAAATCCCATTAACTCCTTACCTGCTCTTCCACTAAACGGAATGCCATTATGAATTTCTGTTTCTCCTGGCGCTTCTCCAACAAGCATTAGTTTCGGCTTTTCAGGACCTTGTCCACATAAAAAACCTTCTAATGGATAGGGAGCACTAAGTTTTTTCACATGCAGTACTAATGAATCTGGATATTGCATTTCCATCACCTTCACTCATAATCACTTTACCTATGCTTCTTACTATTATAACTTGCTCTTTAAATTTCATTATGCTACTTGTTATCAATTTACAATAATAAACAAATTATAAAACAAAATTCATCGCTGCTCTCTGAAACTTAAGGCTTGAGTCTTACTGTCCACAAATAGCGGGATAAAGAAAAAGACTATCGAAATCGATAGTCTTTAATCATCGCTACGCTGCATCCCTGTATAAACTAATACTAGACGAAGCAATTCAAATACCGCTACTGCCGCCGCTGCAACATATGTTAAAGCTGCTGCATTTAATACTTTACGTGCTTGCCCATATTCGTCTGTTGATACAATTCCAAGTGCTTCAATTTGCTGCATTGCGCGTTTTGAAGCATCAAACTCAACCGGCAATGTAACGAGCTGGAAAACTACACCTGCTGCCATTAAAATAATCCCTAGTAACAATAGCTTTGTCATCGATGCAAATATACCAATCATAATGAACACCCATGACATGTTCGATCCGAAGCTTGCAACTGGAACTAAAGAATGACGAAAACGCATAAACTTATAATCTTTCGCATCTTGAATCGCATGCCCTACTTCATGAGCTGCTACAGCTGTTCCAGCAACTGAATGACCATAATAGTTATCAGTTGACAAGCGAACCGTTTTGGCTGTTGGGTCATAGTGGTCTGACAAATGCCCTGGTGTTTCTTCTACAGCTACGTTATACAAACCATTTTCATCTAAAATTTTTCGAGCTACTTCCGCTCCTGTCATACCCGATGTTGAATACACCTGTGAATATTTGCTATAAGCACTGCGTACTTTTGACTGTGCATACAACGGTATGATCATAATGATCGCGAAATAAACTAAATAAAAAGCCATTATGAACCTCCATTGAAGTCGTAATTATAGTACTATCCATTCTATTTTCTTCTTTATATATTGTCAATAAAGAAACCTTACAATCCTTGTCTATATTAGTGATCTTATCGATTTTTAGAATGTATCCCACTGGTACGCTTCGCTTTCTCTCCCTTATATTTTCTCCAACCGACGTACGTTAATGTAAAGAAAATAAGTCCACCTGTAATTGTCATAAACCATATGAGAGAAGAGTCCACTTCATCTTTCTTTGCTGTTTGAAATATTTTTTGTAAATCTCCTTTTATAATCCCTACTTGCATTTGTCCACTTTTATTTTTTAACATCACATTACGGAATTCATCCAAATACGATAAATGCGCATTTACACGCTGTGATTGATTTTCCGGCAATGCAATCATTAAACTTGGATAAATCACATAAAATTCATGCAAAAATGTATTTAATGATTGTTGGAATCGTTCATCATCTTCTGTTTGAAGTGCCTTTTCAACTTTAGCAAAAGCCCCCATAACACGTCCTTCTCGTTCTATCCAAAGCGGTTGATACTTAGATACTTCCGCATCTACCACCAATTGTAGTGCCAAGACATCATCTATTTTTATTTGCTGATCTAAACTTTCTTCCTCAAGCGATCGCTGTGCCCTGTCATACGCTAAAGAGATTACCCGAAAATGCATGGGTGTTAGTTTATTTTCCTTTTCATTCTCCCGCAATACAAATTGTTCTGAAAAATGTTGCAATACTTGCGTTGCTTTCTTATATTCTTCTTGTTTTACAAGTTGCAAAGAATCATCTAATAGCCCCGTTAACTCATTCCATTTTTCAGCGTATATACGTACTGGAAACAATATAATCAGAAATGCTATCATTCCAATTAAGACTCTCTTCATTCCGGTCCCCCCTATAACTACTAGTACAAAATATGTTAAGGTGGACAAGAATAGAACAGAACGAAACCGAAAAATATTTTATGAATAAAGATTTTCCATTGAAGACTTCCGCTTTTTTAATAAATATCTATACATACAATAACAAAAAGCACTCCCACATAAAATCAATATTAAAATTACACATGCTGCATGCATAAAAAACTGTTCTGGTAGCATTAAAATAATAGGATCTGTTTCACTATCAAATTGCCAATAATCATTGCTAAAAAGAAGTTTATGGAATAGTACAAAACTCTTTTCAAAATTAATTGCAATAGGCAAAGTAAGCGCAATCGGAAATATAATGGTCAAAATTGCGCCATGTAATAAAAACTTCATCTTTCGTTTACGCAATAAATACCCCCCGCCCAATAAAGCAATACTGAGCGCCATACACATCCCGTATTGAATCTTCACTAAAATATTTTTCACATCAACAAAATGAATTCTTCCATTTGTTGACATATCTAGTGTAGGCAATTGTAATGATTCATGATAAAAAGGAGAAAGGTATGTCATCAGTACATCATAGTTCTTCTTAATTTCTGATTCTGTCATATTTGCTAAATCTGGTATATTTAAAAAATGTATATCTGCATAATATAACCATTTCCCATATACAACAATTGTAGTTGCAATAGCAAAAATAGAAAATGCTATACAGTATGAGACAATAGTAGTTATCAAACGATCGAATATTCTTACACCTATCTTATTTTTATTCATTTTCTTTCTCCAATTCCTCATTTAATTTCATAACGAAAACTGTTTTCGATTTTTTCTCAAACAATAATAGTATGTAATAGCTAATACAACAATACTTAACCAAAATGTAAAGTAACCAATCTGTTCTACAAACAAATGCATAATACCATATCTCGGCATTTGCCAAAACAAATAGTCGATTACATCATTATGTAACGTCCATATACCTGCTACAATAAAATGCCACTTTTTTATACGGTAAAACGGGGCATATAATAAACCTTGTATAGCCATTGCAAAATGAGAAAGTACCAACATATAACTTATAAACTCAAGATTGCCCTTAACCATAAACACAATGCCATTTACAACAACAGCCCAAATGCCATATTTCATTAAGGAAACGATTGCTAAAGCTTCTATTAGTCCCCAATTTTTATTACACAAAAAGGCCAGTAATACAAAAACAAAGAAGAAACTTGCAATAGGACTATCAGGAACAAATGGCCAGAATATCAATGAAGTTTCCATCAGTTGATCTCCATACCAAATAAAACCATATATTGTCCCTAAAATGTTAATGATGAACAAAAGTAGTAAAACCGAACGCTGTCTTAATAACGCATACATGTAGACCAATATGTATATACAACACCTTTCAAACAAAGTAACTTTTTTATTCTCTAAAACGCTATGCTTTTATTATAGCAAACTTTGTGTTACAAACAGAAAAGCTGACTACAAATTCGTAGTCAGCCTTCAATTATTTTTTATTATATTTCGTAATAAATTCTGAGAGCTTCTTCAACTCTTCATCTGTGCCCTTAAATACTCCTTTAGGCATCGCACCTTTTCCATCTTTCGCAATCTTTGCAATTTCTTCTGGTTTTAACGTTAAATTCTGCAGCGCTGGCGCCGCTGCACCACCTTGCAAGTTATCACCATGACATGTTAAACATGTATTTTTTTGCATCAATTTATAACCTTCATCATTTTTATCTACTGGTGTCGTTTTCACAATTGCACCTTGTTTTTTTGCAGCTTCCCAGTCATGATGTGCCACAGACTCCCATGTTAAAAAGATGATAGAAGCAATTGCTAAAAGCATGAATCCAGTTGCAACTGGCCGTTTCAATGGACGTCTTTCAGGACCTCGATCGAGAAATGGCGCCAATAGTAATGCTCCAAATGCAATCCCTGGCATAATAAACGCGCCGATTACAGTAAATGAGCCTGATGCATATGAGTACTTTAAAAGCTGATACAGAAATAAGAAATACCAGTCTGGAAGTGGTATATATCCTGCATCTGTAGGATCCGCCATTCTCTCAAGTGGCGACGGGTGCGCCACCGTTAAACATAAATAACCGATTAAAAAAACCGCACCAACCATCCATTCTTTCAACAAGAAGTTCGGCCAAAACGCTTCTGTTTTCCCTGGATATTCAGAATAATCTTTCGGGATATTCGGTTTACGTGCTACAGGTACTCGTGAATCTCCCACAAACTTCATCCCTTTGCCGCGATGCATAATCTCCCTCCTTCAATTCAGTTTTTCTCCTATTCTTTCAAATTAGCAATCTCTTACTTATAGCGGACCAGAAATACCTTGTTTGCGAATCATGATGAAGTGGAAGGCCATTAAGCCTAGAAGTGCTGCTGGTAAGAAGAAGACGTGAATAGCAAAGAAGCGAGTTAATGTTTGAGCCCCGACAATTTCGGAGTGACCAGCAAGTAATGTTTTAATATAAGGACCGATAAGCGGTGTTTGCTCCGCAATTTGAATCCCTACTTTTGTTGCAAATAACGCTTTCATATCCCATGGTAATAAATATCCGGTAAAACCAAGACCTAGCATAACAAAGAAAATAAGAACACCGACAATCCAATTTAATTCACGAGGTTTCTTATATGCACCTTGGAAGAAAACCCTAAGTGTATGTAAAAACATCATTACAATTACAAGGCTGGCACCCCAATGGTGCATGCCACGTACAATTTGTCCATACGCAACTTCATTTTGTAAATAATAAACCGATTCCCAAGCATTTTTAATATCCGGTACATAATACATTGTTAAAAACATTCCTGACAAAATTTGAATTACAGTAACAAAAAACGTAAGTCCTCCAAAGCAGTAGACGAATGCAGAAAAGTGATGTGCTGGATTTACATGTTCGGGTACTTCATGGTCGGCAATATCACGCCATATCGGTGTAATATCTAACCGTTCGTCCACCCAATCATAAATTTTATTTAACATCTATTTCGCACCCCCTCTTGGCTTTGCTTTTCCTAAATAAAGCGTTCCATCCTTCACTTTGGATTCATACACATCAAGTGGAGCAAGAGGCGGCGTTCCCTTTATGTTTATGCCATCTTTTGTGTAACGTCCCCCGTGACATGGACAAAAAAATTGATTAGGATGCGACTTGTCTGAATTCCAGTTAACCGTACACCCTAAATGTTTACACACTGGAGAAAACGCTACAATGTCTCCGCTTTCATCTTTATGCACCCAAGCAGATTTTGGTTCTTCGGACTTGTACCATCCATCAACCTGCTTTACCTTAAAGTCAAAGCGTTTTGGTTCTGTTGTAATCTCTTTAACTTGCGCAACAGCAACCATCTCTCCCCCCGCTTCTTTCCTTAAAACTGGATCAAGTGCAAAGCGCGTCATTGGCATTAAAATTCCAGCTGCCATAAAACCTCCTACACCTGTAAGCGTGTAGTTTAAAAATTGTCTTCTTGACACACGATGTTCTTTCTCGCTCACGAAAATTTCCCCCCTCTATCAGAAATTGTCCCCTCGTGACAAAACAGTATAAAAAAATAAAAACTAGGACACTATCATGATATAATACCCACATGCGCAGGTCAATATCATACTACTCATAATCATAAGAACTATCTGCTTATTTTTTATTTTCCCACTTTTCTGTTAATAATTCCATTATATTTTTTACATGCGCATGAATTACTTCTCTTTTCGCTTGATCACTAAATTCCTCTAGCGACAAAGCAGGTAACCAAAACAAATGACCTGGTAACGTATCTACACCCTCTTTCCATGCAAAGTCACTTGTAACATAAGCAATATGTTTCAATCCTTGCTCCTGCAAATGACTTGTCCAATCTTGTAAACGCCCTTTCTCTTGCTTTTGCTGCTCCGTTAAGTACGTAAACGGCGGTAACAAAAGCACTCTCCCTTTATATTCTCTTTCTAACTCCATGCTTAAAGTTTCAATAAATTCCCCTTGCGCTACAACACTCTTCATTTCTTTTGCTACTGAAATAGAAAGAAGGGGTATAATACCAGTATCCACATACTCTCTAGCTTGTTCAAATTGCTCCGCATCTTTTACAGCCCATTTCATCATAATTCCCTCCTTTGCCCATTATCTCATTCTAAATGACAGAACTTTCACTTTATATCTATTAAACCATACTAAAACAGGTAAAAAAGAAAAACTACCTATATTAGGTAGTTTTTCTTTAAATAGTTAGAAATTTGTCAAAATTGAAGAAAATTATCATTCCCTACAAACTTTTCAATTCCTCTGTTAACTTACAAAAAGCTTCCTTATCTTGATTGTCCAGCGCTTCATCAATTTGCTTTAAAAGTCGATCTCTTCGAAATGAAAATACACTCTCTTCTAAAAATCGTTCTGCAAGTAAACGATCTTTTTCATTTACTTCAATATGCTTTGGCAAGTACGGATTTTCTTCTAATACTGCTACATAATTTGCATTTTGGAACGATGATTTAAAATTAAGTTGAATATAAATATCCTCATCTCGATTTAAACGAATGTCATGAAATGATTTTTCTGCATCCGTCGTCATAACATTTTGTTTAAAGAAGTGAAACGGTGTATCTTTCACACAATTTGCTGACATCACTAAACCACGAGGGCAATATTTTGCATGTTCTACGAAGTGGACTTTGTGCATTAATTGATCATGACTCATTAAATAATTTAAAATCCATACACATTCACGCTGTTTCAGTTGATAATTGTTTAAAAACCATTTTACAAAATCCTTCTTCTCGTTTACAGAAACAGGGGTATTCATAGCGCTCAGTCCCTCCTCTGTCTTTCTCTTTTCTTATTTAGATTCAAGAAGCAGCATTCACTTTCCTTCCAACTTATGAAAAATCCTCTAAATTATATAGCAATTCTTCGATGTGAATTTGTGTTGGATCCAGTTGTAGTAAGCGTGTAAATACTTCTTTCGCTTCTTTTCGCATCCCTTCTTCTAATAGGAAATAACCGTACTCTTCCAAGAAATCCGGATGATTCTTAAAAGAAGTATATGCACTCTCATAGTGTTTTAATGCATCAGAATACATTTCTAATTGTTTTTTCGCAAATGCCAGATCCCAAAGTAATTGTGTATCTTGTTCTCCACTATCCATTGCATTTTCTACAACAACAATTAGTTCTTCATATTTCTCTTGTTCTTTTAAGATATATGCATATTTTAATATCGTACCTAAATGTCCTGGATCAATCTGTAATGCTTTTTGAAGCAATTCTTCTGCTTCTGCTAATTTCCCTATCTTCGCTGCAATATTTGCAAGTTCTACATAAAGAGGCACAGATAATTCATCAATTTTAATTCCTTCATGAAGTGTTTCATAGCTTTCTTGAAGCATTCCTTCTTTTTCATAACATTTAGCCAAATACATATATAAGGATGCATATTCTGGGTCTAGTTCTTTTAATTCTTTCCAAGCTCCAATCGACCTTTGATACTCTTCACCTTGATAAAGTGTAAATGCATACCCAAATAAAGAATGAATATCTTTTTGTTCTTCTAATCCTTCTTCATAGTACGTAATTGCTTCTTCCCAGTTTCCAATTGCACTTAGCGTTTCAGCTAAGCGAAGGGCAATTACAACACCTCCCATTACTTTGTGATCAGAAAGTAATGACTGGTAATAAGCAATCGCTTTTTGCTCCTCACCTTTACTGCTATAAAGTTCTGCTAGTCCAAAAGTAATAACAGGCTCTTCTGGCATCATTTCTTTTGCTTTTAATAGTTTTTGCTCTGCAACATCATCGAAGCCCTGCATTTGAAATAGATCCGCAACAAGTAGTAAAGATTGAACATACAGTTCATCGTCTTCAGAGATATCATGAAGCACTTCAATTGCCTCATCTTCTTTATCTAAATCAATATATAATTCTGCTAAAAATATTGTAAACTCACTTTCTTCTGGATATAACAAACGTAAATCTTCTGTAATCGCTAACGCTTCATCAATAAATCCAAGCGTATGATAGTAGCGAGCAATATCATACTTCTCTTCATCTGTCCCTTGTTTTACCAATTCTTTTAATTGTGTTAATCCTTTTTCCGCTTCCCCATTTTCAATATAAGAAACAGCCTGTTCAAACTTTTGCATAAATGTCTCCTTTAATTCTTATAATATTCTCTTCTGTTCATTAATCATAAACAACTGTTGCCATGTAAGCAACTCAAAGAAGCAGAAAAGAATCTTCCCAAACTGAAAAGATCCTTTTGCTTCACAGAGATTCTAACTGCTCAAAAAAATTCGGATAGGATACAGCAACTGCATCACCATTTTCAATTTGCATTTCTCCTTCTGCTATACAAGACGCAATTGCAAGCATCATGCCAATGCGATGGTCCCCATGACTATTAACAATATTCCCTTGTAACTTCTGATTCCCATTAATAATCATACCATCTGGTGTCGCTTCAATTTCCACTCCCAGTTTTCGAAGCTCATCAACAACCGTATTGATGCGATTCGTTTCTTTTACTTTTAACTCCTCTGCATCTTTAATAATTGTTGTTCCTGTCGCCTGTGTCGCCAGTAAAGCAATAATAGGAATTTCATCAATTAACCTTGGAATAAGTGAACCGCCAATTTCAATTCCTTTCAGTTCAGAAGTTTCAATTGTAATATCTCCACATGGTTCAAACTCTTCATTTCGAACATTACGAATTGAAATAAGCGCTCCCATTTCTGATAACACATCCAGAATCCCTGTTCTTGTTGGATTTAAACCAACATTTTTCAATACAAGTTTACTATTTGGTACAATTGCACCCGCTACTAAGAAAAAGGCAGCTGAAGAGACATCACCTGGAACCTCTATTTCCGTTCCTACAAGCGATTGCCCCCCTTGTAAAGAAACAGTTCGCCCTTCTACATTCACTTCACAACCAAATGCACGCAGCATTCTTTCCGTATGATCACGAGATTGTAACGGTTCTGTTACTGATGTCACCCCTTCTCCTTGCAATCCTGCAAGTAAAATAGCTGATTTTACCTGCGCACTTGCTACAGGAGAATGATAGTGTATACCTTTTATGTTTCCTCCACGAATCGACAACGGCGTATATTGTCCATCTTCCCGACCTTCAATTTGTGCATCCATTTCACGAAGAGGGGCTGTAACACGTTTCATAGGACGTTTTCCAATAGATTCATCCCCAATTATAGTACAATGGAAAGGAGCATTCGCTAAAATACCAAGCATGAGACGAATAGTGGTTCCTGAGTTCCCTACATCTAGCACCTCTTTCGGTTCCTGTAATCCAGCTAATCCTTTTCCATATACAATGACATCGTTACCATCTTGCTCAATCATTATTCCTAATTTCCGAAAGCAAGCAATCGTACTTAAACAGTCTTCTCCTAATAAAAAATTTGAAATTTTTGTTGTTCCCTCTGCTATCGCTCCAAACATCACAGCGCGGTGTGAAATAGATTTATCTCCAGGCACAGCAATCGTTCCATTCAAACCATTTTTCCGCCTTATGAGTCTCCTCATTTTTATCACCCCTATTAAAAATAATATATACTTTTGTACACCTATATCATCTCTATATATCCATTTTGATTTTCCAACATATAAGTCGCGGCTATAAAAACAAAAGAAGATCCCCACTCATTTTCTCTCTTTGTTTTCACTTGGCATGGGACTGACTGAAAAAAGCTCTGACCGCTTCTATGCACGACCGGATCCTCTCTCCCTCCTAAAAAGAAATGTTTTATGGCGGTTTTCCAATTTGTATGTATATATCTTTATTGTACTGCTTTCCTTCTTCATCGTGCAAATATGTATAGCCTAAAGAAAACGACTCCTATAATGGGAGCCGCGCCTTTTCTTAAGAATATGTTTCTTCTTTCTTTTTTTGCTCTTTCACAAGTTCCGTCAGCAATTCAATAATCTCATCATTCTCTTCTTTTAAACCAACAGTAATACGAATACCATCTGGCAAGCCAAACGCAGCACCTGAACGAACAATATACCCTTTTCTCATTAATCTTTCAAATGCTTCATTACCAGGAATCCCAAGCTTTAAGAATATGAAATTTGTTTGTGATGGATAGTAAAAAACGTCGTACTCCTTACAGAACGTATAATATTGATTTAATCCTTCAGCATTTTGCTTCACGCACTCTTGTAAAAATTCTTGATCTTCTATCGCTACCAAACCAACAGCTTGTGCAACAGCTGATGTATTAAATGGTAATCTTGCTACTTCTAATTGCTGTATGAGTTTTTCATTCCCTACAGCATAACCAATACGAAAAGCAGCTAAGCCATATGCTTTTGAAAATGTACGTAACACCATGAGATTTTCATACTCTTCAAGAAGTGGCAATGTTTGTGGATACTCTTTCGCTCCTGCATATTCATAGTATGCTTCATCCATAATTACGAGTGTTGACTTCGGAACCGCCTCTAAAAATGAAAGTAATTTTTGCTTTTCTACATATGTTCCTGTTGGATTGTTCGGATTACAAATCCATACGATTTGCGTTTGTTCATCAATTTGCTTTAGCATCGTGTCCAAGTCATGAATACCGTCCTTAAGTGGCACTTCACGAACCTCTGCCCCTTCAATTACAGCATGGTGATAGTATTGTGAAAATGTTGGATTTGCCATCACAACATTTGTACCTTTTTCTAATAAAGCGCGACTAACCATTTGAATTACTTCATCCAGACCGCTACCAAATAAAAGTTGCTCTGGTTTCACATGAAGGTGTGCGGCTACTTTTTCACGAAGTTCAAAAGCTGCTCCATCTGGATATAAAGCATATTGTGTGCTTAATGAAGCTAAAGCTTCCGTTACACGTTTTGAACAGCCGAACGGGTTTTCATTAGATGCTAATTTTACAATTTTAGATAATCGATATTCTCTTTTTACTTCTTCAATGTTTTTGCCAGGTACATATGCTTTCAAAGTTAACAATTGCTCTTTTACTCTCATTTTGATTCCCCCTGTCATTTTACTAGATCAGACCGCAGTACAATCGCCTTTTCTACATGCATACACTCTACTTCATGCTGCAACTGTCTTGTCGTGACTGTCATCATCACACGAATACACTTCTGCAAAGCATTCGGTACATCTATTTCTTTTACACACATCACCGGTAATAAGTAAAGCCTTCCAAGTCGCTTCCTGAAAACATGCATTTATGTCAGCTGTTGTAGAAATTAACACCGATACAATATCAGCCGGATAGATTCCATTGTCATTTGCTATTCTCTTCACTAAACGCTCTGTTGCAGTCAATATCTCCTCAGCTTCATTATGTTCGACTGTAATCGCGCCGCGAATTGCGCGAATCAAATAGATTCCTCATCTCTTTGAAATGCTTCTAATGTAGTATGGACAGTCTCATCTGAAATAGATACGACATTCACTACCCCATATTCCTGCATAAGTACCATACGAATTATTCCTGCGTTCGCTTTTTTATCTTGCTTCATCACTTGCACAAGACGTTCTATATTTAGATTCCTTGGCATATGTGGATAACCATACTGAGAAAACCACCGCTTAATTTCCTTATAACCAAGGTCTACTTTATAAATTTGTTCACTTAAGAATATCGCGAATAACATACCAATTGCTACTCCATCACCATGAGTAATTTTCCCATACCCCATCTCTTTTTCAAGAGCATGTCCTAATGTATGTCCAAAATTCAAGTGAGCACGCACACCTTTTTCAGTTTCGTCTTGCGCTACAATATTTGCTTTTACAGGAATTGCTCGCTGTAATATATAAATTAATTTTTCATCCCGTACATCTTCTAATGTTTTCACTTCTCGCTTTAACCAATGATATAATTCAACATCACCGATAAAAGCATGTTTAATCGCTTCAGCAAATCCTGAACGCCACTCTTTTTCCGGTAATGAATTTAAAAATGGTGTATGATATAGAACTGCTTCTGGCTGATGAAACGCTCCTATCATATTTTTTCCTAGAGGGTGATTAATGGCAACTTTTCCACCAACTGCGCTGTCATGTGCCAGTAACGTTGTTGGAACTTGAATAAAGCGAATACCGCGCATAAATGTCGCCGCAACAAAACCAGCTAAATCACCGATCATTCCTCCTCCAAGTGCAACAACTAAAGAATGTCGATCCATCCCATTTTCAAGCGCTGACGTATGAGCCGCATAAAAGTTTTCAAATGATTTTTCTTTCTCTCCACTTGGAACAACAAATGAAAAAACATGTTTTTCTACTTGCAATGCATCCATAACTTCTTCTAAATGAAATGATGCGACAGATTCATCAGAAATGACCATTACATTAGAAACAGTCGGTTCCATATTTCGAACAAGCGCTGTCAAATGTGACAACGCATCTTTTCCTACATATACATCATACTCTTTAGACTGCGTCTGAATATGTATTTTCTCCATTAAAATTCCCTCGCATATTCATTATGTTTCTTAATATTTTCACGAATACAATCCATACGATCTGCTCCAAATTGTTCCACTAAAGCTACTGCTAGTTCCCATGCAACAACTGCTTCCGCCACAACACTAGCTGCTGGTACAGCACAACTATCAGAACGTTCAATGCTCGCTGAAAAAGATTCTTTCGTATCAATATCAACACTTTGAAGCGGCTTATATAGCGTTGGAATGGGTTTCATGACGCCGCGTACGACAACCGGCATACCTGTTGTCATGCCACCTTCTAATCCACCAGCATGATTTGTTCGTCTCGTATACCCTTTTTCTTGATCCCAAAGAATTTCATCGTGCACTTGACTTCCTGGCTTATGTGCCGCTTCAAATCCAATGCCAATTTCCACACCTTTAAAAGCATTTATACTCATTACTGCCGCTGCTAATTTCGCATCGAGTTTTCGGTCATAATGCACATAACTCCCTACTCCAATTGGCATTCCCTCTACAATCACTTCAACAATTCCACCAATAGAATCTCCACTTGTTTTTGCATCATCAATTGCCTGCATCATCTTTTTAGACGCTTCCTCATCTAAGCAACGAACCGGGGATGCTTCTGTAATTTCTTCTAGTTGTTCTATTGAGTCATATGTAAGCTTTTCTGCCTGCACACCGCCAATTTCAATTACATGTCCAGCAACCTTTACACCTAACTCTGCTAAAAGTCTTTTCGCAACAGCTCCTGCTGCAACTCGAACTGTTGTTTCACGTGCTGAAGAGCGTTCAAGTACATTTCTCATATCACGGTGTCCATATTTAATTGCACCATTTAAATCAGCATGACCAGGTCTCGGTCTTGTAATTTGTCTTTTCATTTCTTTTGCTTCTTGTTCAGTTAACGGATCTACTCCCATAATCTTTGTCCAATGGGTAAAATCTCGATTTTCGACAACGAGTGCAATTGGAGACCCTAGCGTAAGTCCATGTCTAACACCACTGACAATTTGTGCTTGATCTTTTTCAATCTGCATACGTCTGCCACGTCCGTAACCTTTCTGCCTTCTTGCTAATTCTTCATTTATATCATCTGCTACTAAAGATAACCCTGCTGGAATACCTTCTAAAATTGTCGTAAGCTGCGAACCATGAGATTCACCCGCTGTGATGTATCGCATCGGATATTCCCCTTTTCTTGTAATTATTTTATCCCACATTAATGATAGGATGAGGATCTGACCGCTTCTACGCATGAGCGGATGCTCTCTCCCACCTAAAAAGAAAGATTTTATGTCGTCTTTCAAGTTGTATGTATATATAGTGAAGATATAGGATTTCCCTATTTTCTACTATATAACTCCATTTTGTTTTTTCAACATATAACTCGTTGCTATGAAAAACTAAAGGTGACCCGCACTTCTCGCTTTGTTTTCACTTGGCATGGAGCACGAAGAGGGGCTGACCGCTTCTACGCATGAGCGGATGCTCTCTTCCACCTAAAAAGAAAGATTTTATGTCTTGTTCAAAAGTTATTCTTCCTTCATAGAGGTTTTACTTTATGTATCAATATATCATACCGAGCCTTACTTCGTAACTATTTGAAACTAAAAAAGTGCAAGAAGAGTATTTACACTCTCCTTGCACTTTTCACTATTACCACAGTAATTAAAGCGTTTACAAATTATTTTAAAATAATTAGTAAATCCATTGATTCATTAATTTTGAGTAGTCTACTAATTCTTCTTCTTTAAAGAAAATACCAATCTCACGTTCTGCACTTTCTAGAGAATCAGAACCATGGATAATATTTTTCGCAACTGTTACACCAAAATCGCCACGAATTGTACCTAGTGCCGCTTCATGAGGTCTTGTTTTACCCATCATATTACGAGCAGTATCTACTACACCTTCCCCTTGCCATACCATTGCAAAAACAGGACCAGATGTAATGAAATCTACTAATTCACCAAAGAAAGGTTTTTCTGTGTGCTCAGCGTAATGTTTTCCTGCAATTTCTGGAGTAACTTGCATTAATTTCGCACCAACTAATTGAAAGCCCTTTTTCTCAAAGCGAGCTACAATTTCCCCAATGAAGGCACGTTGTACGCCGTCTGGTTTTACCATTAGAAATGTTTTTTCCATAAAAAATCTCTCCACTTCTGAATTATGTATGTAATTGTATATCCCCACACACATATTAACACCCTTATCACAATTGTGCAATAGTTTTGAAATAGAGAGATTTTTTTATTTGTAAAAGAAAGTCATTAAAATTTTCGTTTTCCAATATACTTTGCAACATTTTGCAACGCATATTTTGCCTGTCCACGTGGCAAAGGTTTTATTACCTCTAATGCTTTATGTAAATAACGTTCACTAAATGCAAATGCCCGATCAATTGCTGGACTTGTTTTAATATCGTGAATAATTTCTTTCATCTCACTTGCAGTTGTATTTTCATGTACGGATACAATTTTTGCACGAAGCTTTGGATCTTCCATTGCATACAAAGCTGGAAGTGTGACATTTCCTTGCAATAAATCTCCACCAGCAGGTTTTCCTAATTTTTCTTCTGTTGAAACGAAATCTAAAATATCATCAATAATTTGATACGACATTCCAACAAAATAACCATACCAAAACAAACGATTTACAGTATCACGACTTGCCCCAGAAGCAATAGCTCCCAACTGACAACTAGCCGCAATCAACAATGCTGTTTTTCTCTTAATCCGTCGTAAATACGTTCTTAAATTTTGATTATAATCATACTTATCCTTAATTTGTTCGATTTCACCCTTACACACTTCCAAAATTGTATACGATAATGCCTGGTGAGCTTCTGGAACTTCTAAATTCGTAATGCACTCTAGAGACTTTGCAAACAAATAATCTCCCGTATACATCGCAATACGATCTCCCCATTTTGCATTTACAGTTGCACTACTTCTTCGTAAGAGCGCTGCGTCAATTACATCATCATGAACAAGCGAAGCCATATGGATGAGCTCTAGAGCAACTGCAACATGTTTAATTGCATCTAACTTGTAGTCTCCGAATTTCCCCGCAAGTAGCACAAATACAGGACGAATTCGTTTACCACCAGCTTCGATAAGCTGTAATGCCGCATCTTCTATTAGTTGTTGCTCTGAGGCAACAACCTTTTTTAATTCTTTTTCTATTACATCAATATCCGATCGTAAAAAAGAGTACATAAGTTGTAACTTCATATTGTTCACCTTAACCTAAAAACGTCTTTTTTCTATTTTAATTTCGGTTTTAATCCTAAGTGCATAGCTGCTACACCAAAAGTAAATGGTTTCACTTGCACATGCTCAAGTCCTGCCGATTCAAACATCTTCACTAATTCTTTCATCCCTGGGAATGTGCTAGCAGACTCCTGAAGCCATGAATATTCCTTATAGCTTTTTGCAAACATTTTGCCAAACAAAGGCATAATGTATTTGAAATACAAAATATACATCTGGCGAAAACCAATCATCGTTGGTTGAGATGTTTCTAAACAAATCACTTTCCCGCCTGGCTTTACTACTCGCGTCATTTCTTTTAATACATGCATATAATCAGGAACATTACGTAATCCAAACCC
This sequence comes from Bacillus pseudomycoides DSM 12442, assembly GCF_000161455.1. Taxonomy (GTDB): domain Bacteria; phylum Bacillota; class Bacilli; order Bacillales; family Bacillaceae_G; genus Bacillus_A; species Bacillus_A pseudomycoides. Next base: position 1,403,825 of record NZ_CM000745.1, on the reverse strand, counting down.
AATTGTTACATAGTCAAATGTATTATCTTCAAATGGAAGTTCCATTGCATTTCCATGCAGAAGCTCCACTTGCGTCAATCCTAATGCCTTTACCTTTTCTTTACCGACAGATAGCATATTTTCACTGAAGTCTAAACCATGTACCTCTCCGTTTGGACCAACAGCATTAGCAAGTGCAATTGTCCAATCAGCAGTCCCACAACACACATCTAACGCCTTACTTCCAGGTTGTACATCCATAATTCGCATCGTTTCTTTTCGCCATGCTTTATGCCTTTGAAAACTTATAACTGAATTCATTACATCGTATTTATCAGAGATTTTTTCAAATACGTCATGTACTCTTTCTTCTTTTGATTGTTGCATGCGCTTACCCTTCTTCCAATATAAAATTGCTTATGTTTTCAATTTATCTTTTAAAGCGGAAACTATCTCATCAATTTCTTTATGGCTTTGAAGAAATGATTTTTCTTGTTCATCCATTTTTTTCAACCACTCTGTAAAGACCGCTTCCACATTTCTGTCATCATCATTTGATAGAGTTGCTTGAACCGCTTGAAAAACAGGTGCAGTTTTTCTTTTAGCATGCAATTGATACTCTTTTTGAAGACGCTTATTCCCTAGCATATATGCTATAAACGGTTTCCAATGTGATAAATGAAAATGATCACATGTTTTTTGTAAAAGTGCCGATTCGATTGTCATAACACTTTTGACTACTTCATCAGCTGTTTCATATGCCCTCTGATATAACATAATTTTATGTTCATTAATTTCTTTAATCCCTTCGGCAAGTGCACGAATTAATACAATATCACAATTCATTGAAAGTAAATAATAATACAGTCCACTATAGTAATCACCTGCAAGTACTGTAAGCTGACGACGCTTATGAAATCCACTTGTTTCTTCATCTGCTTTGTTTGATACTTTTTCATGTGTATCAAGAGCGATTTGTACAAGCATAATCGTTAAAACATAGTGATCAATCTGTTCTTTATGTAAATTTGCATTTTTTAAAGCAGCGTATAAAAGCACTACCTTTTCTTCATCAATAAATGGTTCTTCAATATAGTTTATAAAATAAGGATGGCGCAGTTTTGATAGCAACTGCTCCTTTATATCCGCATACCCTCCGTAGATGTCACACACAAAAAATCACCCTTGTTTTCTAATTCATAAAACCTATTATAACACATACATTCTATTTTCTATAACCAAAACTTGGGGAATCAAGATAAACTATATGTTAGATTTCTATTCATACAATACGCATAAAAAACAAAAACTCATTCACCTATAAGTTTATGGACAGCTATCAAAATATATGTAATTTTTTAAAGACTATATCTCTCACTCCATAAACACACATTAAAATGGAATTCTCATTTCTCCTTGCTCATTATAAGAATTTAGATTTCACAGGCAGTAATCCCCACCTAGTTTTGTTGGATACAGACAGTATTTCCTACAAACAACCGGAATCAAAAGTAAAATAATATAAATAAAAAAGAAAAGCAGTTTCCCGCTTTCCTTTACTTTGCCTTAATAAAAGACAAAATTTCGCTACGTGCCGCTGCATCATTTTCTAACACACCGCGCACTGCTGTAGTTACCGTTTTTGCACCAGGCTTTTTCACACCGCGCATTGTCATACACATATGCTCCGCTTCAACAACTACCATAACACCATGTGGTTCTAGCACTTCCATAATAGAATTAGCCACTGTTGACGTAATACGTTCTTGAAGTTGTGGACGACGTGCAATTGTATCTACAGTACGAGCTAATTTACTTAAACCTGTTACTTTTCCACCACGTGGAATATATGCAACATGAGCAACTCCGTAAAACGGAACAAGATGGTGCTCACACATCGAATAAAATGGAATATCTTTTACTAATACAAGCTCCTCGTGCTCTTCTCCAAACACTTTATGCAAATGCTCCTTTGGATCTTCATGCATACCTGAAAATACTTCTGCATACATTTTCGCAACACGTTTCGGTGTATCAAGTACTCCCTCACGATTTGGATCGTCTCCAATTGCCTCTAGAATAAGACGCACTGCTTGCTCGATTTGTTCTAAGTTAACTTTTGCCATCCGCTTAACCCTCCCGAAAAACCTAAAAGTGATACGAACACATTCTAGCATATTTATGATTTTAAAAGCAAAAAGAAGAGTTTCCAAAAAGGAAACTCTTCTTCCCTGTTAATATGTAAGGATTATTTAACCGCATCTTTTAACGCTTTACCAGGTTTGAATGCAGGTACTTTACTTGCAGCGATTTCAATTTCCTCACCAGTTTGTGGGTTGCGTCCTTTACGAGCCGCACGCTCACGAACTTCGAAGTTACCGAATCCGATCAATTGTACTTTATCACCTTGTTTTAAAGCTTCTAAGATAGAATCAAAAACAGCGTCAACTGCTTTTGTTGCGTCCTTTTTAGAAAGGGAACTTGCTTCTGCAACAGCATTGATTAAATCTGTCTTGTTCATGCCATTCACCTCCTCCCAAAGATAAGACTGTATAATGATCATAAAATGAGTCTTACTTTCATTTGTAGGCAATTTTTACAAATTCTATACTACAAAGATGTAGATAAATCATTATCAACGCCTATATTATACGATTCTCCTGTATAATTCAATATTTTTAAAGAAATTGTTACCTCGAAAATGTGAAAAAACGATGAAACTTGACAATATGCTACAAAGTATTAGATAATGGCTATTTCTTTTCTCCTCTCCACCTATCTTCCTCACTTTTCTCTGAATCTTGAGACTGGAGTCTTACAGCCTGCAAATAGCGGGATAAAAAAGTAAAAACCCCCTGCTCGCAGGGGGCTCCTTATAAAATAATGGCAATCAATCCGCCAGATCCTTCGTTAATAATTCTTTCTAGCGTTTCTTTTAATTTGTAACGAGCATTTTCAGGCATTAAAGACAATTTTGCTTGAATTCCTTCTCGAACAATTGAACTAAGCGAGCGTCCAAAGATATCAGAATTCCATATAGAAAGCGGATCATCCTCAAAATCTTGCATTAAGTAGCGGACAAGCTCTTCACTTTGCTTTTCAGTACCAATAATTGGCTCAAATGTAGATTCAACATCAACTTTAATCATATGAATAGACGGTGCAACCGCCTTTAATTTCACACCGAATCGCGATCCATGACGAATAATTTCTGGCTCATCTAGGCTCATATCAGCTAAGGCCGGCGCAGCTACGCCATATCCTGTTTGTTTGACCATTCTTAAAGCCTCTGAAACTTGATCATACTCCGTTTTTGCATGAGAAAAATCAAGCATAAGCTTTAATAAATGATCTTTCCCTCTAATTTCTACACCTACAACTTCTTTTAATATTTGATCGTACAATTCATCTGGTGCATATAAATCAATCTCTGCAACGCCTTGCCCCATATCAATCCCAGCTAAACTCGCTCGATCAATAAACTCATATTGACTAAATTGCCAAACAACACGATCTACATCACGAAGCCTTTTTATATCTTTAACTGTCTCTTGAACAGCTTCTTGATAACTTTGACGTAACCAATGTCCCTCATTTAATACCATAACCCAGCTTGGTAGATTCACATTCACTTCCAAAACAGGGAATTCAAATAAAGCTTCACGAAGTACATTGTAAACATCTGTTTCTCTTAAACTCTCCACACTCATTGCTAATACAGGAATATCATGCTCCTCTGATAAACTTTGACGTAACTGTTCTGTATCTGGATGATACGGCTGTACTGTATTAATAATCATGATAAACGGTTTACCCACTTCTTTTAACTCATTGATAACACGTTCTTCTGCTTCTATATAATCTCGTCTTGGAATTTCTCCAATCGTTCCATCAGTTGTAATGACAACCCCAATAGTAGAATGTTCTTGAATCACCTTACGCGTTCCAATTTCAGCAGCCTCATGAAACGGGATGGGTTCTTCATACCAAGGTGTATTAATCATGCGTGGGCCATTCTCATCTTCATACCCTTTCGCTCCAGGAACCGTATAACCAACACAATCTACTAATCGAATATTTACTTCAAGACCGTCATCAACATGGATGGAAACCGCTTGGTTTGGAACAAATTTCGGTTCTGTTGTCATAATTGTACGTCCAGCAGCACTTTGAGGTAATTCATCTTGTGCTCGCTGACGATCTGAATCATTTTCGATATTTGGAATAACAACAAGCTCCATAAATTTTTTAATAAACGTTGATTTCCCTGTTCGAACAGCTCCTACAACCCCTAAATAAATATCACCGCCTGTGCGCTCAGCAATATCTTTAAAAATATCGACCTTTTCCAAGTGATTCCCTCCCTCAAAATTTTTGGGAATAATCCAATTTGTATTCACATACAATATCCTTCACTGATGTTTCCTATCATATGAAATAACATAAAAATATTCTAGAAGTGTGGACAATATATCATATGATTTTGTCCTAAATTCATATGACTATTTAAAAAAAACTTTTTGTTTGCATCATAAGTTGTAATACATGAAAAAACCTTTCTTCTAGAACTTATTCGCTAGAAGAAAGGTTAATGACTTATCATTTAAAAAAAATTGGTTCTCCGTTTCTTACTGTATACGGTAAAGAGTATGCGGGCACAAATGGTGTATCTTTTAAAAGCATATTACGAATATCTTCCCCCTCTTTCAACTTTTCTCCGTTTTTTTGTAACATTTCATATAAATCCATTCGATAATCAACAAAAATTTCCCCTTTTTCATTAATTACAAGCGGTAATCCTTTTCCAGAATATGGACTTGTCACTTGAGGCACATCTTTATATCCCATCTTTTTGAAATCTAGCTCATAAACACCATCTGCAATAACCTTTTTAAAGGGAGGATATTGATGTTCATCACGATACATTTGCAATTTCAACTTAACATCCCGAATTTGTTCTGCCATTCTTACATCGATTAATTTTACCGTTGGATTTGTTTCTACATCTACTAATACATATTGATATACACCACCACTTTCATATGCATTTCCAGGTGCTTCTTGTATATAACGTGGTGCAATTTTTTGAAAATCAATTGGATATTTTTGATAAATTGGTGTGCTCATATCACGCGTTTTAATTGGCAATAAACCATTATTTTGTTCCTTATATGTATTGACTGCCTTTTGTACAGCTTGCAGCTGATCTTCATAAGGGACAGCATTCTGTTTCATATTTTCTCTAGGATACATACATCCTGACAAAAGGCTTATACAACAAAATATTAAAATAATATAGTTTTTTTTCACAGTCAATCCATCCTTTATTTTCTCGCTCACATCTATTAAATCTTGTTTATTCATTTCCACCTACCTCCCCACAATCTATTTGAAAACAAAGAGTGGCGATTATTCATTCTTATTGTTCGACTGGCCCACTAAATACAACGAGGAAAATAACAATCCCAGATACAACCATAAGTGTATAAGCAACCAGCGCTGTAATACCTTTCAAAATTTTATTCTTTATTTTATGCCTACTTAATAAAATAAAAGCTACTGCAATAAACATGAATCCCATTGCTCCTAAAGAAAACCACATTTTTATAAGTCCTTCAGACATATACCCACCCCTTAATTATCAATCTATTTTTATACTATTTTAACAAATTAAAAATTTTAAACAAATAGAAAAATAATATAAGACCATTCTTTTTAGCTGGTAGAGAGCATCCGGCCATACATAGAAACGGTTAGATCCTTTTCCTGCCCCATGCCAAGTGAAAACAAAAGGAGAAAGCGGGTGGAGACTCCCTTTTATTTTCACAGCTGAGACTTATATGTTGGAGAATATTTATGTATACGTACAAATTGAAAAAGCGGCAGAAAGCGTTTCTTTTCTGGCGGAAGAGAGCATCCGACCATGCATAGAAGCGGTCCGACCCTCTTCCTGTCCATGCCAAGTGAAAACAAATAAATAAAATGAGTGTAGGTCACCTTTCGTTCTTCATAATGGCGAATTATATATTGGAAATTCAAAATGGATAAATGTAAATAAAAAACAAAAATAAAACCGAAGCGAATGTATCATCTTCGCTTCGGTTGACCAAATACGCCCACAAACAGCTCCAATCCCATTTCTTCATAGCTATCGTATGCAATCCTCGAACCCTTTGTTTCTCATGCTTTATTTTTTAAACATTTTACTTAACGAGCTAAAGTCTGTTGGCATATTATTATTAATAATCGCTTTTACAATTTGATCTTCTTGCTCTTTTGGTACCTCTCGCCCTGCCATTACTGCGACCTGATGGATTAATTGGCGTAGTATTTTCTCATCGCGTAAATTTGCATTTTGTACAGATGATGCTAATTTAAAAATATCGTCTTTATTTACTTTCGCTTCTTTTTCAATATTATTGAAAATGTTATTATCCATTTTCTTCACCCTCTCTTCAAGTTACAATCCATCGTATGCAAAAAGAAATAAATGGTGAAAAAACCCAGAAAAATAAAAAGCTGTATACGTGCTTTTTTCACGCATACAGCTTTTATTTACAATAAATCAGGTATCGCTTCAACTTCATGTTTACGAACACGCCCCATCAATGACCCTACTGCATCTTTCACATTATTTCCATTGAATAGTACATCATATAAGGCTGCCGTAATTGGCATTTCAACTTTCATTTTCTCAGCCATCTCATATGCAGCTTTCGTTGTTCGTACACCTTCAACTACCATACCCATACTATCTAATACTTCTTCTAATGAATACCCTTTTCCAAGCATATTTCCCGCACGCCAATTTCGACTATGGACACTTGTACAAGTTACAATCAAGTCACCCATTCCCGTTAAACCAGCAAATGTTAACGGATTACCACCCATCTTTCTTCCTAAACGAGCGATTTCCGTTAAACCACGTGTCATAAGAGCTGCTTTTGCATTATCACCTAATCCAAGGCCATCCGTTATACCCGCGGCTAGTGCAATAATATTTTTTAATGCCCCACCGAGCTCTACTCCGACAATATCAGGATTCGTATATACTCGGAAATAACTATTCATAAACAAGTCTTGTACTTCTTCAGCTGCTTCCATACGTTTAGCAGCTGAAGTAACAGTTGTCGCTTGACGAAGCCCTACCTCTTCCGCATGGCTTGGTCCTGATAGGACAACAACATCCCGAATAAGATGCGCTGGAATTTCTTCTTCAATCATTTCTGAAATACGTTTTGAAGTTCCTGGTTCAATCCCTTTACTTGCATGAATCCAAGTAATTGGCTGTGAAACAATATCTTTCATATTTTTCAATACTTCTCGATACGCTTTCGTTGGCACGACTAAAAGTACTGTATCTACATCTACTAATGCCTCTTCTAAAGAAGAGTAGGCTACGATTGTGCTTGGCAATGTAATTCCTGGGAGATACCGGCTGTTCTCATGTTTCATATTGATTTCATCCATGAGCTCCGAACGATTTCCCCAAATACGTACATCATGACCATTGTCAGCTAATACCATCGCTAACGCTGTGCCCCAGCTACCTGCTCCTACTACTGTGATTTTTTTCATAAAATCACATCCTCTCCATTAGTCTCTTGCTCTAGAAATAATTCGAATTGGCGTTCCTACGAAGCCAAACGACTCACGCAAACGATTCTTTAAGAAGCGCTCATATGAAAAGTGCATTAATTCTGGATCATTTACAAATACAACAAATGTTGGTGGTTTCACCGCGACTTGCGTTGCGTAGAAGATTTTCAAACGTTGTCCATTATGCGTTGGTGTTGGATTCATTGCAACAGCATCCATAATCACGTCGTTTAATACGTTTGTTTGTACACGAATACTATGACTTTCATTAACTTCATTAATAACTGGTAATAATGTCTGTGTACGTTTTTTCGTTTTCGCAGATAAGAATACAATCGGTGCATAATCCAAGAATTGGAAATGCGCACGAATATTTTCTTCAAATGCTTTCATTGTCTTTTCATCTTTTTTAACTGCATCCCATTTATTCACAACAATAATTACTGCTCTTCCTGAGTCATGTGCATAACCAGCAATTTTTTTATCTTGTTCAATAATTCCTTCTTCACCATCTAAAACGACTAAAACAACGTCAGATCGTTCAATCGCTCTCAATGCACGAAGTACACTATACTTTTCAGTACTCTCGTATACTTTCCCTTTTTTACGCATCCCCGCTGTATCAATAATAACGTAATCTTGACCATCTTTACTATATGGTGTATCAACAGCATCACGGGTCGTTCCTGCTACGTTACTTACAATTACACGCTCTTGACCAAGCAATGCATTTACAAGTGATGATTTCCCTACATTTGGACGCCCAATTAATGAGAAACGAATTGTTTCGTCATCATATGCCTCTTCTTCAATCTTAGGGAAATGCTTTGCTGCTTCGTCTAATAAATCACCTAAACCTAATCCGTGTGTACCTGAAATTGGGAATGGCTCACCAAATCCTAATGCATAGAAATCATAAATATCATTACGCATCTCTGGATTATCAACCTTATTCACCGCTAGTACAACCGGCTTTTTAGAACGATATAAAATCTTTGCTACTTCTTCATCTGCAGCTGTTACACCATCACGGCCATTTGTCATAAAAATGATAACATCCGCTTCATCAATCGCAACTTCTGCTTGTTGACGAATTTGTGTCAAAAACGGCTCGTCTCCAATATCAATTCCACCTGTATCAATAATGTTAAATTCATGATTTAACCATTCTCCCGCACTATAAATACGATCTCGCGTTACGCCTGGGATATCTTCTACAATTGAAACTCTCTCTCCAACAATTCTATTGAAAATAGTAGATTTCCCTACGTTCGGGCGTCCTACTATTGCCACTACTGGTTTCGGCATATAATTTCATCCTTTCAACTTGCTTCTGTTTATTATGTAAAAAACCCTTCTTTGTGCAAGAAGGGATTTGCATTCCAGAATATTTCTCATCGTATCAAAACATCTCATATTATAGCACACGTTACTAATGTTTCACAATAATATATACATTCTCTTGTAAGCGGTGTGCGATACCGTCTAAAATCGCTTCTAAATTATTTGCTACAAATTCCATTTCTTCTTTTGAGTCACAAGTAAATAAAGGTGCCCCCCCAGCAAACTTTTCTGGCGTCGTTGTAATTACAGCAAGAATATAGCTTTCTAACATCATCGTATATCTCCCCTTCCTTTTGGGGCCTCTGATGACATATGAACCGCACTTTCTAATGTTGGTACATTCCCTATTACTGCAATCGCTTTTTTTACATCTTGATCTTGCGGGAGTACAAATACCCCTACTCTTCCATCTTCTAAATCGCGCTTAGCTAAGGGGACTAACGCCGGGGTTCCAGAATCTCTAAATATGCCTAATGCAACCGATACATCATGTAAGATTGCTTGTCGTTGTCCAAGATTGGAAATTGTTATTCTTGCGTCAATAGACTTAGGCTTTAGAATAAAACCCATTCCATACTTCATAATTTCTTCTTGCCTTGCGGGCAATCCAATATTCATAATATAAATATTATCAATATATAGTCCTGCTCCCTCAAAGCGGAGAGGGACATGCTCAATGTCTACAAGATCACATAACCTTTTACCAGACATCAATATTTTGGCAATAAAGAATCCCGCTGTGCCAGCAACTACACCAGCTATCCACGAATGAAACCCTATATATGTAAATGTTGTCACAAATGCTGTTAACATCGCTAAATAGTTGCGACTTTCAAATACAAGAGCTATTCCCTCAATATATGTGTTTCCACGCGGTACAAGCTCATACCCATCTAATTGCTGCAGTGTATTCCTTTCCATATTTCGAACATCTCGAAATTGAGACGCAGCTAATGTTAAGAAAGTAATCGCTGAAAAATCCTTCTTCAAAATGGATGGAATAGCAATTGCTCCTAAAGCTGCTGCAATTAATCCCATAGCAATGTGAATGATTTTTCCATGTAAACGTGTCGGATACTGCCTCGTATCTGTACGAAGCATCAAAATTCGCGTTACTGTTCCAGCAATGACGCCACATAAAATGGCTGGTGTATATTCAGTCATGTATTACCCTTGCCTTTCTTTTACATGTTTTTTTCTAAATTGTCCTCTATACGCCGATAATTTTGCGATATAAGACATCATCATAACCAGTAGTGTAGAAACAGCAATGATATCAAAGAATGTCAAACCACCAAATTCGTATGGAAAATGAAGCCTGCGAAAAATAAATGTTACCAATATTTCTCCTTGTAGTGCTCCGGCATATAAAGAACATAGACGCAATAAACGATCTCGATGTAATAAAATTGATGCATATACAAGAGCACCGCTTAACATAAAAATCCGATCAATAACAATCCAAATCGGATCATACACCTCTAATAAATGAAAGCTTGTATATAGCATAGCAATGATAAGTGCCGACAATAAGGCATACATTTTTTTCCACACAGAATATAGAGCAATCCCCAAAAAGGAAATAATACCGAGTATAAGAGCGTTTAATGATACAGTGAAAGAAGCAATAGATACCGTTATCTGTGAACAAATAATAAATATTAATATAGCAGCACTAACTTTCCAACGAATTTCATCTTTTTTCAAAAAAAACGTTGTAACAACCCAGCCCACCCACGCTAAAAAATAAAAATAACTTCCATCCATATTTTCTCCTCCTATCATTTCCATTATGGGAACTTTTTATGAAAACTAATCCTTTTCTTCTTTTTGCATATTTTTTCTTATAACAGCAACACTTTCTATTAAGGAGGTGTAGATAACGATGGGAAAAGACCGCCAAGAAAAGAAACTAAAACAATCGCGCCGTGTCGAGTCTGACCGCGACCAATCGCTGCAATATCCTGGAGCAACTGGGCTTGATACACCAGAGCAAGCTCGCAAGCAAAATCAGCATTAAACAAAATGAAAAAACAGCCGACATCGGCTGTTTTTTCATTTTCCCACAATTCATTATGTTATTAATCCATGCTCCAACGCTTTCTTTATTGCTTCTACACGATTAGAAACTTGGAGCTTAGTATATATATTAATAATGTGTGTTTTAACCGTTGAAATTGAAATAAAGAGTTTCTCACCAATCTCTTTATTTATCGCTCCAGTAGCTAGAACAATTAACACCTCTAATTCTCTCTGACTTAGCACTGTATTTGTTACTTTTTCACTTTTAAAGATAGTGCTTTAAAAGTTTCATAGCACTTCGTTACTTTATCCACTTCAATAATCTTATTCATTTCATCTTCCCCTTTCCTCTTCATTGTACGAGGCGGGTACATAAAAAAAATCAACCGAACGGTTGATTCTTTCGGTTGATTTTTTATTCTTATCTTATTCTGATTTATAAATAACCTGCAAAAAAACTTAAAAAACATTACCTATTGCTATAGCACGTCGTATCAATCCCACGTTGCGATAACCAATGATACGTGTCACCCTTCACAATAAGCGGCACTCGCTGAAGCTCAGAGAGTGTTCTCGCTCCAAGAGCCGTCATTATAAATTGTAAATCCGTATGTAAAAGTTCTATTTCATCCATTAATTTCTGGGTACCATCATTCATCAATATACGTAAAAAATACCCAGCAAAAGCAGTCGCCCGTGCCCCTAATGCAATTGCTTTTGCTACATCAAGCGCAGTTTGTATACCGCCAGATGCAATAAGAGAGAGGTTTTTATTTGTAGAGGATGCTTCTATGATCGAAGCTACCGTCTGAATGCCCCAATCATTAAAATAAGAAAGCATTCGCTTCCTTCGCTCATTTTCAACTGCAGCAAAATTTGTGCCACCATAACCACCAACATCTACAGCCGTAACACCAACATTAGTTAGCTGCTGTACCGTTTCTTTACTCATACCAAAACCTACTTCTTTTACTATAACTGGAACCGGAGAACTTGTAACAATTTGTTCAATCCGCTCTAATACGCCTGTAAAATCCCGATCACCTTCTGGCATCGTTAGTTCTTGAATGACATTCAAATGAATTTGCAAAGCATTCGCTTCAATCATATCAACCGCTCGTTTTGCCTGTTCAACGCTCGCTTCACTACCCAAATTTGCAAAAACGATTCCATTTGGATTTACCTTTCGAACAATTCGATAAGAAGATGCTTCTTTTTCATCTTTTAACGCAGCCATTTGAGAACCGACAGCCATCGCAAGGTTATGCTGCTTAGCCACGTGTGCTAACTGTTCATTAATATGTAATGTGTGATCTCCACCACCACCAGTCATCGCATTGATAAAAATCGGCGAACTTAATGAAAGTTCGCCGATTTCCGTTTCAAATGTAATGCTTTCATAACTTGAATTTGGCAAGCTTTGATGGACAAAAGCAATGTCATGAAAGCCATGTATACGAGACTGTCCGGTGGAAAGAGCGTATTCAATATGTTCTAATTTTCGTTTTGCCCTTACCACTTGTACCCCTCTTTATTTCTTTAATTTTTTCAGTTGTTCACCAATAATATCACTAAATTGGAAAGTTGCAGACTCAGAAGTCGGCTCATATTGGCTATAATCTTCTGTTTCATTATTTTCTTCAACAGCTTCTTTTATACTTAAAGAAATACGTTTTTCTGCTGCATGTACTTCAAGTACTTTCACTTTCACTTCTTGTCCCATTTCTAATACTTCATTTGGATTTTTCACGTGACGATTTGCAATTTGCGATACATGCACAAGTCCTTCTACACCTGGTAAAATTTCAACGAAAGCACCAAATGTAACAATTCGTTTCACTATACCTTCTCGAATATCACCCGCTTTAACTTCAGCAGAAACGTTTTCCCAAGGTCCTGGCTGAGCCGCTTTAATCGATAAAGAAATACGCTGCGTATCTGCATCAACCGATAATACTTTGACTTTTACACTTTGTCCTTGTGTTAACACATCAGAAGGCTGTTCAACGCGGTCATGAGAAATTTGTGAAATGTGTACTAAACCATCTACATTACCAACATTCACAAAAGCACCAAAGTCAGTTAATCGTTGAACTGTACCTTCCACAACGTCTCCTTCTTTTAAAGAAGAAATCGCTTCTTTTTTCTTTGATTCTAATTCCTGTTCTACAACTGCTTTATGTGAAAGAATAACACGATTTTTTTCACGATCTAATTCAACAATTTTCACCGCTAATGTTTTTCCTTTATAATCAGTAAAATCTTCTACATAGTGCATTTCTACAAGTGAAGCTGGAATAAATCCACGGACACCAAGATCCACAACTAAACCACCATTCACAATATCTTTTACAGTAACATCAAAAACTTCACCTGAAGTGAATTTTTCTTGCAACTCTACCCATGCTTTTTCTGCATCAACAGCACGTTTCGATAATACAAGATCATCATCTTCTAATTTAATAACTTTTAATTCAAGATTTTGATCTAATTTTACAACATCGCTCGCTTTTTCAATATGAACGTTAGCTAATTCACTAATCGGAATAACGCCATCTGTTTTGTATCCAACATTTACAAGAACTTGTTTTTCTTCAACCTTTGTTACAGAACCTGTAACAACGTCACCCACTTGTAATGCTTTTGAATCCACAACTTCTTCATTCATTTTTTCTACCATGGAAATACCTCCCTACAGAATTGACAAAGCTTTTTTATGTATATACGAAATGAAAACAAATGTTTTCATTTGCATGTTATAAGAAATTTTTAGCATATACTCGCTTCCAATACATACAACAACCTATTTTTTGCTATACACTTCATAGAAGATATAGAAGCCTATATAAATAGTATACAGCAAAATCTCCTTGAATAAAGTATGTTTTAAAATATAATAGCGAATATATTCTGACAGTTTCTCTTCTTTTACTAACTTCTTACAAATTGACTTATTTGTCAAGGGAAGTGTTTCACTATTCTCTGTTATATTAATATTTTTAAAATAAAAAAAAGAAAGAGGATTCCCTCTTTCTTTATTTTGCAAACGCTCCAGAAACAATATCCATGATTTTTTGGACAACTTCTTCAATTGATAAAGAAGTTGTGTCTAACTCCAATGCATCATCCGCTTTTTTTAACGGAGAAACTTCGCGCTCTGAATCTAATTTATCACGCTTGGCAATTTCTTTTTTCAATTGCTCCAAACTAGAAGCGAAGCCTTTCTTCGCATTTTCAAGGTGTCTACGCTCCGCTCTCTCTTGAACAGAAGCAAGCATAAAAATCTTCACTTCCGCATTAGGTAGCACATGCGTACCAATATCACGACCATCCATTACCACCCCGCCCTTTTCTGCTAGAGCTTGTTGGCGGCGCACCATCTCTTCGCGAACAAGACGATGCTTGGCAACAATTGATACGCGATTTGTTACATTCGGTGTACGAATCGCTTCAGATACATCCTTGCCGTTTAAGAAAACTAGTTGTGTATTTTCACCTTGCTGAAAATCAATATTCACATTTTTTAAAACTTCCATTAAACTTTCTTCATTTTCAATATCTACATTTTGTTCCAGAGCAGCGTATGTAAGCGTACGATACATTGCACCTGTGTCAATATAGACATAAGAAAGTTCTTTCGCAACAACCTTTGCAACTGTGCTTTTTCCAGCAGCTGCTGGACCATCTATCGCAATTGAAATTCGTTTATCCACTGTAACACCTCATTTTTTTCACTTATAAAACAAAATGAAAAGCAGGTACAAATCCCCTGCTTCTCTACGCTTGTTTCATACCGATTAAACCCTCAATTATTGTAGCACAATCCTTACTAGAAGAAAATGAAAACTACTTATTGACTTGTAAAATATCAGTTATATTTTCACTTGTAACTCCTTCATAATAAACGATTTTTGATAAATATTTCACTGTGGATTCTTGCATGAAAAGCAATTGAATAATGCAGAGACAAATAAATTGAATCAATAATATACGAATTAAAGCTCCCTCAATTTTTTTCAAAGAAATATCCTCTTTTCATTTTTCTCACTCATTCTAACAACTCACGATAAAAAAATTAAGAATCCATTCCCTTCAATTATTTCCAAAATAAAGTAGTCAACTTTATTTTCATTTCTAATACAAACTTTTATACATTTCCATTGTCGAATCTAGTAAAAACATGGTATGTTCTAAATGTATTTTTTGACTAGAAAGGGGTATAAGCATTGAAAAAAATCCTAGTTTTACACACAGGTGGAACAATCGCAATGGAAGAAGATAAAGAAACTGGGGTTGTACAACCAGGGGAACAAAATCCTCTTTTAAAATTCATTCCAAATTTAGCGGATGATATTGATTTAATCGTTGAAGATGTCTTTCATCTTCCATCTCCTCATATGACTCCTAGCGAGATGTTACAATTACAAATCATCATTGACGAAAGAGTAAAACATGAAGATATCCATGGCGTTGTCATTACACATGGTACAGATACATTAGAGGAAACTGCATACTTTTTAGATTTAACTGTACAAGCGAACATTCCAATCGTTGTAACAGGTGCAATGCGCTCTAGCAATGAATTGGGTGCTGACGGTTTATATAACTTTTTATCAGCTGTAAAGGTTGCAAGTAGCAGCGAAGCGCTTGGAAAAGGTGTTCTTGTCGTGTTAAACGACGAAATTCACTGTGCAACAAATGTAACAAAAACACATACAAGTAATGTTGCAACATTCCAAAGCCCTCAATACGGACCAATCGGTATGGTGACAAAACGCGGCGTTGTCTTCCATCACGCTCTCGTAAATCATGAAACATACATGATTGGGCAAATTTCTAAAAATGTTGTTGTGTTAAAGGCATACGCTGGTATGGATGATACATTATTAGCAGCAATTGAAAACCTACCGGTCGATGGGATTGTAATCGAAGCACTCGGTCAAGGTAATTTACCACCACGAACGCTTTCTAGTTTACAACGCTTAATAATTAAAGGGATTCCAATTGTTCTCGTTTCTCGCTGCTTTAATGGAATTGTCCAAGACGTATATTCCTATGAGGGTGGAGGAAAACAATTAAAAGATATGGGAATTGTTTTCACATACGGTTTAAATGCCCAAAAAGCTCGTATTAAACTACTTGTTGCTTTAGAATGTACTCATTCTCAAGATAAAATCCAACAAATGTTTATGCACGATTAAAAAATAAGCTGTCGAAAAATTCGACAGCTTATTTTTGTTCTCTTGATACAACTGTTTGTGTAATTGCTCCACCATGAAATCTTCCATTCTCAATAAAAATTTCATTCGCATTATTTCCAGCTGCAATAACACCCGCAATAAAGATATTCTCCACATTCGTTTCCATTGTTTCTTCTGTAAATATCGGACGCCCTGTTTCTTTATCAATTTCTACTCCCATTTTTGTTAGGAAACTATGATCCGGGTGGTATCCCGTCATCGCAAATACAAAGTCATTTTGAATTGTAAATAACTCTCCGTTGCTTGTATACGTAAGCGTATGTTCGGTAATTTCTTTTACGTGAGCATGAAACTGCATTTGAATCGTACCATTACGTACTAACGCTTCAAATTCAGGTAAAATCCACGGCTTAATACTCTGCGAATATTCTCCCCCGCGATATAACACCGTTACACGTGCTCCAGCTTTTACAAGTTCTAGCGCAGCATCTACACTTGAATTTTTCCCTCCTATTACAACTACATCTCTGTCAAAATAAGGATGTCCCTCTTTAAAATAATGAGATACTTTCTCCAATTTTTCTCCAGGAACGTTCATATAGTTTGGATTATCATAATATCCCGTTGCCACTACGATATATTTCGCAGCGTATGTTTCCGTATTTCCATCACGCTTCGTCGTACTTACTCTAAAGAAGTTCCCATCCTTTTGCACTTGTTCTACGCGTTCAAATGCATTTACTCGCACACCTTTACGCTTTACCACTTCACGATAGTACGCAAGCGCTTGATTACGAACTGGTTTGCGGCTTTCTGTAATAAAAGCAACATCACCAATCTCTAACTTTTCACTAGAGGAAAAAAACGTTTGATGAGTCGGATAATGATAAATCGCATTCACAATATTTCCTTTTTCAATTACTAGTGGATTGATTCCCTGTTGCTGCAGTGAAATCGCTGCTGCTAATCCACACGGTCCGCCCCCGATTATAATAGCTGTTTCTTTTTGCATACTCGGTTCACTCCTAGTCTTCTGCCTCAATCTCTATTTATTACAAAACAAGAAAAAACCTACTTTCAGCAGTAGGCACCTATCTTTATTGTATTCATTTTTCATATATTTGTCATCTAAACGATACGTACATTCGATAGACGTCCGCTAAAAATTGCCTAAATCGTATTCCTTGTTGTCCCAATACATTTTCTGGATCAATCTTCCTCGTAGGATCAAGTGTTTTATGAGATACAATATCCTTTTTAGGATTTAAATTGAATGTATGACATAAATAAGCATGGTACCATGTAAACCGCGTGTAAGAATCCCAAAAGTTAACATTACCTCCATAACACATTTCAACACCAATTGCTGCTTTGTTCGCATCATAACCAAACAAATCATTGTCTGTTGGTACATTATATCTTACATGATACGCTACCTCATCAATTGGGATAATTTCTAAAATGGTTGTATCATCTACAAAGGTATGCGCCGATGCTTTCGGTTGTATTTCGTTAAAGTAATCTCGATTTCCTATCGCATTGCTGCCAGGATTCCCCGTATCATGGCTTACAATGAACCTCACCTTCGAAAGGCGGATTCCTGGTCGGGAGCTTCCGTACCCAATATAATTTCGCTCTATAGGGAACATCACCATGTCTATCAACTCCGCTCTAGAAAATTACCTTTCTTCTTTATATATGTATTCAACCTCGATATCTATATAGCACATTTCTTACACAAAGAGAAAATCAAAAATATTCGAAGTAAATACCATAAATAATAAAATACTTACAGCCGTTCCATAAAACCCATAAAACCAAACACAGTCTTCTTTTGTATCTAAACCGAAAAATTTATTTACGGATTGTAACAAAGAGGAACGTTTTACATGTTTTTTTCGTAAAACCTCTACCCGTTCCATAACATCTGTTGGCATCATAAATCTTTGGTCTGCTGTCATTTTCATTATTAATCTCTCCTTATCTTGTTTCCGTTTTGTTTATCTAAAGAGAGTATAGCACAAACGTTCTGTTGGAACAAGTGTTCTTTTTTTATTTTTTGTAATCGATCATCCACTTTTAACAATATTACACCTATTAACAGTAATTATTTAACCGAACCACTTTAAAAGTAATATTATAATTCCCCAGACGATAGCTATCACTGGCCCAACAATACATACTCCAAACAACAAAGACATAATTCCTTCTCCAAATATTTGCAGTACACTCGCCCTTTCACTAGAATTCCTTTTCTTTAACCTTTCTTCTAAATATACGATTCTCTTTTCCAATTCATCCACTCGCTCACTCACATCAATCTTCGTTTGCAATTTTATCTCCACCTTTTCTATGATCCTTATTATGTACTTCAATAAAAAAACGTGGTTTCCTTGAAGGAAACCACGTTCTCTCTAAACTCTTTATTCTATTATACCCAGCCTCTAAAACGGCTAGCTTCTGCCATTTTACGTACACCAACCATATAGGCTGCTAAACGCATGTTCACTTTACGAACTTGTGATGTTTCGTAAATAGAATCGAATGATCTTACCATTACTTTTTCTAAACGTTGTTCTACTTCTTCTTCTGACCAGTAGTAACCTTGGTTATTTTGCACCCATTCGAAGTAAGATACAGTAACACCACCAGCACTTGCTAATACATCAGGAACAAGTAAAATACCGCGTTCTGTTAAAATTTTAGTTGCTTCTAATGTAGTTGGACCATTTGCTGCTTCTACAACAATTTTCGCTTTAATATCCGCAGCATTCTCTTCTGTAATTTGGTTCTCGATTGCAGCTGGAACTAAAATATCACAATCAAGTTCTAATAGCTCTTTGTTTGAAATTGTATTGTTGAACAATTTCGTTACTGTTCCGAAGCTGTCACGACGATCTAGTAAGTAGTCGATATCCAATCCATTTGGATCATGTAGTGCACCGTAAGCATCAGAAATCGCAATTACTTTTGCACCAGCATCATGCATAAATTTAGCTAAGAAGCTACCAGCGTTCCCAAACCCTTGGACAACAACGCGAGCGCCTTTAATATCAATACCGCGTTTTTTCGCAGCTTCGCGAATACAGATTGTTACACCTTTTGCAGTTGCTGTTTCACGTCCATGAGATCCACCTAATACAAGCGGTTTCCCTGTAATAAATCCAGGCGAATTAAATTCATCAATGCGGCTATATTCATCCATCATCCATGCCATAATTTGTGAGTTTGTAAATACATCTGGAGCAGGAATATCTTTTGTTGGACCAACAATTTGGCTAATTGCTCGTACATATCCACGGCTTAATCTTTCTAATTCACGGAAAGACATTTCACGTGGATCACAAATGATACCACCTTTACCTCCACCATATGGTAAATCAACAATACCACATTTTAAACTCATCCAAATAGAAAGTGCTTTCACTTCGTTTTCTGTTACGTTTGGATGGAAGCGAATTCCACCTTTCGTTGGACCAACAGCATCATTGTGCTGTGCGCGATATCCTGTAAATATTTTAACAGTCCCGTCATCCATACGAACTGGAATTTTCACTGTCATCATACGAATTGGTTCTTTCAGTAATTCATATACCTCGTTTGGATAACCCAACTTTTCTAGGGCTTCGTTAATAACAATTTGTGTTGAATTCAACAATTCAAAATGTTGCTCCCTTTGTTGTGTTTGTGTTTGAGCTCCCTTTTCGGCTACCATAGTAAGTAAACCCCCTGTAATTTCACTTGTTTAGTAAACCTTCATTGCCTAGTATACACCGTTAAATTTGGAATGCAATAGAAAACGCTAACAAATGTATACAAACTATTCTTTATTGCAAGCGTTTTCACTATTATTATAGTCCTTTTATCGCTTTTAGAAAAGTAAAATACTTAAATATTTAAATGTTTTTTATATCACAATGTATTTTAGTCTATCTAATATCGCAAAATACTAACAAAACCTCAAGCTATTTCTACTAGCTGAGGTTTTGTTTTAAGACAAAATACTTGTATATTTGCTGAATTGCTTGAGAATCCATTAATTCTTTTCCATATTCCATAATACGATAAATTGTTGCTGTAGAAGAATTACCGTATTCTGCTAAAATCGCAATAATATCTGCCTTTAATAATGGTGTTTCTTCTTCCATCCAAAGATAAAAACGCCCATCCCATGTGTAGAGTTTCCCTCCGGTTACACCGAGATTATACAAACGATTTGCCAACGTAATCACATCTTCAAACGTTGCAAATTCATACAATATATGTTCACTCTCATCTAGAGTTACTTGCATCTCGATAAACTCATCACGAAACTCATCTTCTGTATCGGTTTCGTGATTTTCTTTTGTGACAATTACAACCATTCCTTGTGCTTGTAAAGAAAAAACTTCAACCGCAATTGGACCATCCGCTTCAAATCCAAGTTCTTTATTTGCTTCTTGCATCATATCGCGAAATAACTGTTGCACTTTCGGAGCATTTTTCCATAAATCCTCCTTCGTCAATCCTCGCTCAGATAAATCATCAAATGTTAGGAAAATTTTGATTTTATTATAATTTAAACGTTCCAGCCTCATCTTGTAACCTCCCTACGTAACCGCTGTATCTAATTTTTATTATATGAAATAGAAAATAGATGGTTCTTTTCGAACAACTATTCCGACGTATTTAACCATTTATCCCATTCTTTTTTTGTATCACCAATGAACACATTTTGAAGTCCAATCTTGTCTTCATCTGAAACAAACTGACTTGCAAATCCAACAAGCCCTATGCAGATCTTTGAATTCTGACTTTGCAACTTCTTAATCAAATTTAGTGCGCCTTTCAAATATCGCTCTTTTGAACATGATATAAACACATATTTGGGTGCAAATTGCTTAATAACTGTATGAATCTCATCTTCCTCTAAGCCTGTCCCAAAATATGTTGCTTGATAGCCTTTCAAACGTAAATATATTGTGAAAACAAAAAGGTTTAATGTATTCAATTCTCCTGGTG
The DNA here is from genome assembly GCF_000161455.1 of Bacillus pseudomycoides DSM 12442. Classification (GTDB taxonomy): domain Bacteria; phylum Bacillota; class Bacilli; order Bacillales; family Bacillaceae_G; genus Bacillus_A; species Bacillus_A pseudomycoides. The sequence continues at coordinate 1,382,679 of NZ_CM000745.1, read as the reverse complement.
CGCATATAGCCAAAGCTTTTGGCAAAATAAAATTAGTATGCGTATTATGATAAATCATTCCAATGCGTGAACATAAAAATGAATCTATATACCGCTCTTGTACAGCTGTTATCTCATCATTTCTCCGCATAGTCTCCAATTTATCAATAATCTTAACAAATATATGAGTGATTACTTTTTCTGTTGTATAAATAACAAATGCCTCGTTTAATAATTCACGGGCATGCTTTTCATCAAATTTTAACAAATAATGAAGGATATCGTCTACTAAAAACACTTCTGTACTGTATGCTACTTCAACTAAATTGTGATTTTGCAATCGATTGCTCTCTAATAACTGGACTGCTTGACCAATCGTAAATCCTTCATTCACTTTATACATTAACCATTTTAAAATTCTCACATGCTCTTCTGTATATAGGCGATGCCCAGCATCATTGCGCTTTGGAGCAATAATATGATATCGTCTCTCCCAAGCCCGCAGCGTACTCGGCTGAATTCCAAGCATATTCGAAACAGCTTTTATATTATATTTCCCTTTTAAAGTTGGCATGTTTTTCCCACCTTTAAACCGAACATCTCTTATTTTTTTCCTTGCAACGTAATTAAGTGCGTTTGGGCTGGAGCTCGAAAACGTAGTGGTATCAATGTCGTTCCATACCCATTACTCACAAATAAAGTTGTATTCGGATACTTATATACGCCGCCTTTTAGATATCGTTTAAAATGAAATAGACGAATTTGTCCCCCATGGGTATGACCACTTAATACGAGGGAAATTTGTTCTTGTCCAGACATTTTGTTTACAATAACAGGATTGTGACTAATAAGAATACGAAAGCCATTTTCTTGACAATCTGCTAGTGCCAAGTCTAAACGATCCCGTTCTAATCCAACATCATCCACCCCTAATAAGCAAAGCTTGTCGCCAGAATCTGATTCAAACAGCACTCTTGTATTATCTAAAATTTTCACACCATGTTCTAGTAATAACGCATCTAGTTCATGATAGTCAATTTCATAATCATTATTTCCCCATACAAAATATATAGGACCAATTTTACTTAATGTTTGAACATTAGCAGCAATTTGTGATAACGATACACCTTTCTCAGCTAAATCACCGCCAATAATAACAAAATCAGCTTTTCCTTTTACATTTTCAATTAAAGAAGGCGAAACAATTCTCCTATGAATATCTGAAATGAAAAATATCCTGACCTTTCCAAAGCTTTCCGGGAAATTTACAAATGATAAAGTGTGTTCTAACAATGTATTACGCAATGCTTCTCTATACATCATAAAAAGACAAATAAAGCCAATACATATGAACGTGCCACCTAAAATCCACAACATATATTTTTCTCAACTTCCCTCTCAACAAAATGTAATTTTATCAAGCTATATTGCAATAAAGATGAATAAAATCTCATCCGATACAAAAGACTTCATTCACCTTTTCAATCACTCATATAACCATTATTTTACAGCTACTATTCCTTCTCCGTTTTCTTTTTGACAGGAATTTTCAATTCTTTTCCCACTTCTAACTGATTGTCTTGTAAATTGTTATAGCGTTTAATGATTGTAGCCCCATCTTCATTGGGAAAATACTGTTTCCCAATACTTTCAAATGTCTCACCTGCTTTTACAATATGCGTTTCAAATTTTTCTGGCTGCTTCTTTTTTCCTTCACCATGTTTATTTGAATCGAAAAAAATCACTTCAAACGCATTTGTTCCAGGGACATCATTCTCTTTTGCACTTTTTACTTCGATATACTTATCCGTATACCATAAAATACTAAGTGGTAACAAAATAAATAAAAATGTTAAAACTCGAACAAAAAAGTGGTTAATCTTAAATTTAGATTTTTTCTTTTCTTTATTTCTATGAACCTCACTTCGCGGCGGTAAACCTTCTTCTGTTTGCTCTTCTTCCAATTCTTCTTCAAAATCGGGAATTTGTTTCCTCATGCTGTTCACCACCACCTTTCATTTATTTTCTTAATTGAAGTCCCATTATAAAATCAACAAGAAAGTGTGCAAAAATTGTTATAAACAAATTTCCTGTCCATTGAAACACATATCCAAATACAAAACTAATCATACATACAAAGCAAAATAAGAATGGCTTCATCACATATCGAATATGTAAAACAGCAAAAATAAGGCTAGCAATTACAAGTCCGAAATGCGTCTGTAACACACCCCGAAATAAAAATTCTTCAGCAAATCCAATAACAAACGTAATAACTAATAATTGTATAACAGAAATCCCTTGGAACATCCGCTCATTAATTCCACCATCATCAAACCACGATTCTGGGAACACTTGCATTGCAATATAATCAAATAAGATGACACCACCCGCAACTCCACTACCTATTATAAGGATGGAAACAGGTTCCCATTTCCACAAATCATAAAATTCATTCCTATTTGGAAATAATATATAGGCTAATGCGCAGCCAACACCTATAATTATTAATTGTGTTATATAGAGGTTAAGCCGTATTTCTTTCGGACCTATGTCTTCAATACTACGCCTTTGAATGTCCATCATTCCTCCGTTCTCTCATACCAAAGAGCAATTGTAACTCCGCTTCCCAATTATAGTCGAAAATTGATTGTCTTGCTCGTCTTTTTTTATAATCTTCTTTGGAAATACCGCAGTAGTCACAGCAGTTTTTTACCTCAGCTTCCTTCTTATATCCAAATTGATGTAGCATTTGTTCCCGTCTACAGCCTTTAAACTGGAGCCACGATTTCATATTTTCTAATTGCCTATATTTATTCCGAAGACGCTCGTCCACTTCTAACATCAATTTTTTCATTTTCTCATCTGACAAGGATTCCATAATGAGCTTCTTCTGTTGTATGATTTTCATCTTTTCTAAATGATAACGTACAAAACGCCAATGCTGCTCACTAAACCTTGCGGCATTATAACAAATTTCTTCCACATCTTCCATTGGCAATACTTTCGTTTGGAACATCTTCTCTTGTAGTAAGGAAAATAAAAATTAGAATTTGCTGTTTATTTGGTAATTCATCCTCAATGATAGAAACTGGTAGATCATGATCCAATGGACTACAAAGTAGAATCGCAATACTCATCTCTCCATCTCTTCCCGCTCTACCGATTTCTTGTAAATAAGAAGCAATATTTGCTGGATAATGAAAATGAATAATATATCTTGTATTCGGCTTGTTTACCCCCATACCAAATGCACTTGTACATATAACAAGCTGCAGTTGATCATTCATAAATTGTTGCTGAATTAACATCCGCTCTTCATGTTCCATTCCACCATGATAAAATGCAACATCTGCTATACCTTTACTCCTTAAATATTCTGTCAGGCGCTCCGTCCAAGCCCTGCTAGAACAATAAATAATTCCTGGTCCTTGTAAATAAGTAACTTGCGTGAGAAGCGCTTCCTTTTTTTCTTCTATTGTTTGTACAAATTGTACTTCCATTGCAATATTTGGACGATCAATCGAATACACATGCTCTGCTACATTCGTAAGTTTTAAACTTTTTATAATATCTTGTAATACTTCTTTTGTTGCAGTAGCTGTTAATGCTAATACCGGAGGATGTCCAATAGCCGCTATAACTTGATCTAATTTTTTATAGTCTGTTCGAAAATCGTAACCCCATTGCGAAATACAATGTGCTTCATCAACGACAAATAGCGAAATATGAATCTTTTTTAGTTCTCTTATTATTGCTTCAGTTTGCAGCATTTCAGGCGAGACAAAGACAAATTTATAAGAAGATAATCTTTTTATCGCTTCTTTTTTCTCAGTTAATGTACGGAAACTATTAAACGCAATCACACGATCCTTTACTATATATTTAAGCTGCGCTACCTGATCTTCCATTAAGGATAGTAATGGAGAAACAATCAGTACTGTTCCATCTCTCATAAGACCTGGAAGTTGATAGCACATTGATTTTCCTCTTCCAGTTGGAAGCATCGCCACAACATCTTTTCCTTGCAACAAATCCACAATAACATCTTTCTGTCCTTGACGAAATTCGTTATAACCAAACCACTTATACAGATAATCCTCAAGTCTCATTTACACCCTCCATCTGTGCTAACACAAGACGAATTTCAAAATAAGAAACTGTTTCTCCTACCGCTTGCTTTAATACACGCAACTTACGTGTTTGTAATGTTTCAATAATGCGCTGCACATGCTTAATTTTATTTTTCCCCATGAACATTTCAATAGAAAAATCTCGTTCGCGTAATGCAATTTCAACAAAATGATCCTCTATTGTTGCAACCTTTAAATTTCTAATCGTTGCAATTTCATCTAAAGAGAGCCCTTGTCTCCAAAGCTGATATGTTTTCTGCGTGGATAAACTAAACAAATCTGCCCTTTCATTCGGATAAGAAATAATTTTTGTTAATAACGGAAACTCTTTTTCATTCTCTCGAACAGATTGAATAAAGAAATGAATGGTACCCCAAAATAAGAGATAGATGCGAAATACATCTTGGTTTGTAATTTCTGCAAGTTGTTTTAATGTATATCCAATCCGTTCATACCCAGTTAGTCGATATGTAAAAATCGTTGCTTCTATTGGCAAAGTATCTTTCAACAGCATATGTATCTCTTTCCACAAACCTGCCGCAAGTTCACTTCTTGTATACGGTATCCCGATGAGGAACTGCTTGACCCACATCATGATCTCTGTATCTTGTTGAATAGGAATAAATTTCGCATTTTGCTGTTGTAAATTTGACACAGTTTGAATAATTAATGAAAGTCGTTTCCAAAAAAGCTCGCCAAGATCACCATAGTGTAAACCATGTAAATACTGTGGAAAAGAAAGTGTTTTTTTCCAAGTTTCCAGTTGTTCCTTTCCAGCATCAGTTAAAATGTACGTATTTTCATGTACATTCTGAATCCATTCTTTATGCAATACATGTTCAATTTCCTGATCATAATCAGAACGTTGTAATGATTTGTATATTCCAAACAGAAAAGAAATGTGAAATATATTTCCGTCTTGTAGTGTTTGTGAAGAACGTTTTCCTTTTAAAAGGTGATAAATGGAAGAAACAGTTCGTTCACCATTTAATTGTTTTATGCAATATAGTAAAGTATATTGTAACTGCATCACCGCTTCCACCTTTCAATTACATTTATCCCGCTATTTGCTGACAGTAAAAGCCCGATTGGTGAAAGCTTTCTATCGATAGCGATGAAGAGAACCCCACTGATAGAAGTTTCACTTTATATTTTCTATTGTATCAAACTGTACAGCATTTAGGCATTTTGAAAATCTTGTGAAATAAATCAAAAATAAGTTGACACTCTAATTGATAAGCATTATCATTATAATTTTATGTTGAAAAGTTTGAAAAACCGTTTTACAATAAGGTTATAATTTTTATAGCGAATATTTTCACATACATATTATCAGGAGGGAAAAGAATATGGCAAAATATACAATTGTTGATAAAGACACTTGCATCGCATGCGGAGCTTGCGGAGCTGCTGCACCAGACATTTATGATTACGATGATGAAGGTATTGCATTTGTAACATTAGATGATAACCAAGGTATCGTTGAAATTCCAGATGTATTAATTGACGACATGATGGACGCATTTGAAGGTTGTCCAACTGACTCAATTAAAGTTGCTGACGAATCATTCGATGGCGACGCTTTAAAATTCGAATAGTCTTTTTATTAACTTCAAAAAATCCCCCTCATTTTATGAGGGGGATTTTTTGTTATTCATCTAACTTACAATTTAAAAAGCCATCAGCGATATTCTCTCCTCTGATGGCCAAAATTTCTATGCATTTTTCATTTTTGCAAATACCCATACTTTTAAACGTGAAAACAGCGCTACAAACACAACTGTTACAACAATTCCTTTAATTAAATTAAATGGTAGAATTGCCGCTACAATCATTTGTCGCATACCACTGCTAGACATAGCAGGCTGATTTAAAAACCAAGTGTACGCTGGTAAAATAATGAAATAATTTAACACACTCATAATGATAGACATAGCAACCGTTCCTAACATTAACCCTGTTGTTAAACTTTTTACTGTGCGATGCTTACGAAATAAGAATGCCGCTGGACCAATAAATAGACATCCCGCAATGAAATTAGCTACCTCTCCAACCGGAACTCCGGTTAAACTTCCTTGAATCCCATAGTGAAGGATATTTTTTATCCCTTCTACAACTACACCTGCAATCGGACTAAAAATAATCGCTGCAATTAAAGCTGGCACATCACTAAAGTCAATTTTTAAAAATGGCGGAAGTCCTGGAAATGGAAAATCCAACATCATAAGCAAATACGCAATACTACTAAGCATCGCTACACTCACCATTTGTACTACACTGTTTTTTTGTTTCATCATTCTCTCTCCTTTTCCATCGATCATCTCATGGAAAGTGGAAAGGTTCTGCTATGCCTATTTTTTCATGATACGAAAAAACCCTTTGTGGTTTACACAAAGGGAGAATTTTTAGGCACATCAAACAGACGTTCAAAGAGCTATCTTTTTTGAACGCTTGAACCTCCATCTTCTCCCATCCAGACTGTACTGTCGGCTTTGGAATCTCACCAAATCCTGCCTTAACGGCTCGCGGGCTTAGAACGAAAAGCAACTGTTCATCACCGCCGGTCGGGATTTTCACCCTGCCCCGAAGATAGACCGATATTCTATTTTCTTCACCATTATACAACAACATCATACAGTTGTGAATAAAAATGTTTATAACTTACGAATAGTAAGCATCGTTCTATATAAGATTTGTCTTATTAATACTCAATAAAAAAGCTATCGAATTATTTGACAACACAATCCATATTTTTTACAATCTGACTTTTTCCTGCGTAATTCCCTAGTCATTCATACAGAAAAGTGATAAGATGTTGAATTGTTAAGATAAGAGCATTTTCTTAATACGGAGGAAATGTCATGAAGAAAGAAAAAAGACACTCTATTCAAGAAACGATGAAAAAAAACTTAAGAAAAGAATACTTTTATTTAAAAAAGGAATTACTTTTCTACTGTCCAATTGATTTAGGCACATTTTCAAGAGAAACATACTATGCTACTTTTGACAAAGAAGGAATTAGTGTATATCAGTATGATAAAACAACAGAAAGTAAACTAAAGCTACGCGAGCGTCACCTGTGGAAAAGTTGGGATAAAGTGAAAATTGATCACTATTTAACAACATCACAATTTGTTTTCCAAGGAAAACGAAATTGGATTCTCTCTCTCTTTCATAAAGGGAAAGAGGCCCAAAAAATAATTAAAGAACATACTTCTTTACAAACAGAAGTTGTTTCCCGATCCTTTTTGAAAAAGCTTCCTGGTTTTCGTTCCAATACAACTTTAAACAAATATATAGGCAGCATTTGTTATACAGCACTTATTGCATTTTTATTAAAGTGGATAATTCCATTTCAAGTACAAGTTGCCTTGTATTCGTTTTCTATCGGCTGTATGCTCCTTGGTCTACTTTGCTTTACAATTGGACTAATCGAACCAACCATTGTATTATTTCGAACGAAGGAAAAAACAAGGACAAAGGTCTTTTATTATTATAGCTATTTAGCCATTTCTGGATTTATATGTGTCTTTATTTTTTGGTAAAAAAAGAGCTAGTCCTACTAGCCCTTTTTTTAATTCATATATAATTTTTGATTTGGATAAATTCGATCTTGTTGTAATGCATTTTTTACTTTTATCTCATGAACAGTCATGCCAAACTTACGGGCAATACTGACCAATGTATCCCCTTTTTGCACAATATACATCGATGATGAAACCACTTGATCCCTTTCTCCATTTAAAACAAACAATGGATTCATTGCATTTCTTTTCCCAAATGTCCAAGCACCTTTATGAACTTCTAAGTGCAGATGTGCACCTCGTGATTCACCTGTGTTTCCCACTTCACCAATTACCTCACCTCTTGTAATATGATTCCCTTGAAATACATATCTCTTATTTAGATGGGCGTAAACGGCCTCATATTCTCCATGCTTAATAAACACTACATTTCCATAACTATTTGAAAAATAGGATTTTGTCACCGTTCCACCTCGAATAGCGGCAATCGGTGTTCCGATTGGAGCAGCTATATCAATACCATAGTGTTTTCCATTTCTTGTTCCAAAATAGTCACTAATTCTTCCATCTACCGGCCATGTCCATCGTCCGTCCTCAGCATAAGCATATAATTGAGAACTAAAAAACAATCCAAAGACAAGTATCCCGACTTTTAAGCCTTTCATATACATCCTCCGTTTTTTAATAACCGCCACACTTTCTCTATTGTGGTATATTACGGAAAAAAGTATACAAAAAAGAAAGTGAATTACTCCACTTCCTTTTTACGAAAACCAATTGCACTTCGTTTATATTCAACATCTTTCACCATAAGGCGAGCATTTATCACCCTAGCTATTGCGAATAAATAATCAGATAATCGATTGACATATCGTAATACAACTTCATTTATTTCCTCTTGCTTTCCTAATGATACAATATAGCGCTCAGCTCTCCGCGTTACCGTACGTGCAACATGGGTCACCGCAGATGCTGGGCTCCCGCCAGGTAAAATAAAACACTCTAATGGTGGCGCTTCTTCTATGTAGTGATCAATTCGTCCTTCTAAATATATGACCATTTCTTCTGTTACTTTATAAGGTAATTTTTGCTGCACAATTGCTAAATCTCCACCGCAATCAAACAATTCATGCTGAATCTTTTCAAGCTCCTCATGTATGTCTTGAAAGCATTCTTCTTGAAGCATAGTCATCGCATATCCAATATGAGAATTCGCCTCATCAATTGTTCCATATGCTTCTACACGAATATGATCTTTATCAACTCGTCCACCTATAATACTCGTTTGTCCTTTATCTCCTGTTTTCGTATATAGTTTCAAATATTCTACACCTCTCTTTTAAATTTTTATTCATTACACGATCCATCAAATGTAAGTATACATTGAAAAAAACGACTTAAACCTTTCTTTTTTTGATGGGAGAGAGCATCCGACCATGCGTAGAAACGGTCAGTACCTTTTAGCCCCATGCCATGTGAGAACAGAAGGAGAAAATGAGCGGAGACCTTCTTTTATTTTCATAGCCGTGACTTATATGCCAGCAAATCAACATGGATTTATTCTTTCCTTAGTCTAAGCTTCTTGTCTTTCAATCAACTTTCATAGAGAGACTACCATCTACAAATAGTACAATAAAACAAAAAGCTCTAATATTCTTCATTCCATTGAGAAAATATTATAAACTCAAAAAGAATAAAAAATACTAGAACTTCAGTATTGACTCACAACAATATCACTTATATTGATTGACCTGGTAAATATACAGAGAATATTGTTCCTTCTCCAACGACACTTGATATAGAAACTTTACCATTATGCCCTTGTACAATGTTTTTAGCAATTGCAAGCCCTAAACCAGTACCACCTGTTTTCCCACGTGTTCTTGCTTTATCAGCTTTATAAAAACGATCAAACAAGAACGGAATGTCTTCTTCAGGAATACCAGCACCTGAATCTTGCACTTCAAACATGAGTCCATTATTTTTCGTATCAATAATAAGCTCAACATGACCACCTGCATTTGTATGCCTGATTGCATTGTCAATTAAGTTCGTTAATACTTGCTCCATACGATCTGGATCAAACGAATGTTGCTCAATTGGATTACGGAAATCAACTGTTAACCGCACATTTTTTTCTTTTGCAATCCCTTGAAATTTGCGTCCAATCTTCTCAACAAATGGATGAATATCCACTTCAGATATATGCAATTCAACATGACCACTTTCCATACGCGCTAAATCTAAAAGCTCATTCACAAGGCGACCTAAACGAACTGACTCATCATAAATAATTTGTACAAATTCATTTATTTCTTCTTTTGTTTGAACAATATCATCCAAGATTGCCTCACTATACCCTTGGAGCATAACCATCGGTGTGCGCAATTCATGAGACACATTCGCAATAAAATCTTGACGCATTTTTTCAAGGCGACGTTCTTCTGTCATATCACGAAGCACCGCCACAGCACCGCGAATTTTTGTTTGATTATATAGCGGCGTCATAAGGACAACGTAGTTACCCTTTTGTAAATTAATTTCAATGACTTGCTGTTGCTCACTTTCTACTACAAGATGAAACAACTCAACAAGTTCCGGCGGTAAATTCCTACTTAATTCCAACTCTTTTTCTTCTTGCCAAACTTGTAAAAAATGCTCCGCCGGTGGATTGATAACAACAACCTCACACTCTTGATTTAGCGTTACAACCCCATCTGCCATACTGCTTAAAATACTAGAAAGTTGTTCTTTTTCTTGCTGTAGTGCATTAATATTAAACTTTAATTGTTTTCCCATTTGATTTAACGCCGTTGCTAGCTCTCCTATTTCGTCTTGCGAAACCATAGGTGCTTTCGTATCAAATTTCCCGCGCGCTACTTCAAAGGCCACTTCACGCATTTTACGAAGTGGAGCTGTAATTCGTGTCGATAAGAAAAATGCAAAGAACGTTGTTAAAATAATCGCAATTCCCGCTGATAAAAAAATAAAATCTGTCGCTTTTTCCATACCTTGTTTTGGAACTTGCAATGATTGATACACAAACACCGCACTATGATTTGATGATTGCAGCGGCTTGCCAACAATCATAATATCATTTTCAGAGTTCTTCTTCGTTTTGTCATCAGACACTTTTTTTATTTTTTCTTTATTTTCTTTTTTATCTATAAAAACAGCTGCTAAATCTTTATCCTTTTTCAGATCTTCTATTGTAAGATCTACCAATCCTTCTTGTTTCGGTGAAGAAGAAACTTCATGATCCCCTTTTACAATAATAATTCGTGAGAGCGGATCAGCAAACTTATACGCGATATTCTCAATCGTTTTTTCGTCTGCACCTTCTTCAATTAATTCCGAAACACTTGTCGCTACTTTTGTAAGCCTGTTTTCACTCATTTCAATATAGTAATTATCAAAAAACTGCGAAAGCAAAATGGCAACAAAGCCAAGAACAAATGAAACAAGAAGCAATATGGTCATCCATAGCTTTCCTACTACACTTCTCCAAAGCATCAGTCGTTCACAACCTCAAACTTATAACCAACACCCCATACAGTTACGATCATCTTCGCTGCATCAGCTGATTTTTTACTTAATTTTTCACGTAAACGCTTTACGTGCGTATCTACTGTACGCAGGTCTCCAAAGAATTCATATTGCCATACCTCTTTTAATAATTGCTCACGATCAAATACTTTATCAGGAGCCTTTGCTAAAAATAGTAACAATTCATATTCCTTTGGTGTTAAATTGACTTCATCACCATCAGCAGTAACGCGATGCGCATCGTTATCAATTGTTAAATGCGGGAATACAATAATATCTTTTGTTATTGTATCTTGTGTAAAGAATGTTGTTGTCACAGAACGTCGCAAGACCGCTTTTACACGAAGGACTACTTCACGTGGACTAAACGGCTTTACGATATAATCATCCGAGCCAACTTCAAATCCTTGCACCCTGTTTACTTCTTCACCTTTAGCTGTCAGCATAATAATTGGTGTTGCTTTTTTCTCACGAATTCCTTTACATACTTCAATCCCATCTTTTCCAGGCATCATGATGTCTAATAAGATTAAATCATAATCATTTTGCAATGCTTTTTCTAAAGCTGTATCACCATTATCAGCCTCATCAATCGTATATTGTTCTCTTTCTAAATACATTTTTAATAAACGGCGAATACGATCTTCATCATCTACAATTAAAATTCTTGGTTCATTTTCCATTGCTTCCCGCTGCCCGTAAAAAAACATGACAACGGTTCACACCTACCTTTCTATGATGTAATACGATTTTTACTCTTATCTCATAATAGATAATTCTAAAATGTTAGTCTTCCACCTTAGACATTATACTTCACAAGAATAATAAAATTTGTTCATTTCTTTTCCAAAAATATGTATTTTTCTTGAACAGGACATTTAGGCCCCGACATCATTTTACAAAATCAGCCTTTATTTTGCCATGTTTTTCTCAAAAAAGAAAAGAAATTGGCAAAAATAAAATAGGAAAGTGACAACCACTTTCCTATTTTATCATGCTTCACTGAATCGTGTACTCCCCCTCCAAAAAAGAGGTAAAACCTTACGCATATGAGTGCAAACCAGCAATAATTAAGTTTACCGCTATAAAATTAAACATGATAATCGCAAATCCAATTACCGCAAGCCATGCTGACTTCTCACCATGCCATCCTTTAGATAAACGTAAATGCAAAACTGCAGCATAAAAGAGCCATGTAATGAGCGCCCATACCTCTTTTGGATCCCATCCCCAAAAACGTGTCCACGCAATTTGCGCCCAAATCATCGCAAAAATTAACGCTCCTAACGTAAAGACTGGGAATCCAATTGCAATAGATCGATATCCAATTTCATCAAGTAAATCACTGTTAACGTTTTTCACTACTGGCTGAAGGGCTGCTGATACTCTTTTTCGTAAAATTAATCTTAATACAATATATAGTCCCGTTCCAATAAGCAGTGACCAAATTACTGTATTTAATTTCTTTGCATTTATTATAGCAGGCATTTCTGCAATCGGTTCAAGTTTTCCAGTTGTTATTAACTTCCCTTCATGGGGTCCAACTAGTGCAGGCAGATTATATTTCATCTCGACTTTTTGTTCATTTTTATCCACCCATTGAAACTTTGCTTCATATTTTGTTGCCGAATAAACTGTTGTTACCGCTATGAATCCGACAGCGCAAACGAGTGTAAACACAACTGTTTCTAACCAAAATGTCCGTTTCGTCCTTTTTGACTGATCTACATTTTTAAGCAAATATATGACACCTGTAATAAAACTAATTGCTAAAATAGCTTGTCCAGCTGCGGCCGTTGTTACATGAATATGTAGCCAATTACTTTTCAACGATGGAATAAGCGGTGAAATTTCTCTCGGAAACATACTTGCATATGCAATTAACAAAAGGGCTACTGGTAAAGCGAATAATCCGACTATGCTTACACGATACATGAAATACATAACAATAAAAGCACCAACAAGCATCATGCCGAAGAATGTACCAAACTCAAAGAAATTACTTACTGGTGCATGCCCTGAAGCGATCCACCTTGTTACAAAGTATACAGTTTGAGCGACAAATCCTAAAATTGTTATGGTTATACCTATATTTGCCCACTTCCGACCTTTTTCTTTAATCGCCCCCCCGAAGAACAGTGTTGCAATTAAATAGAAGATGAAAGCGGCAAATAAGAAATTACTGCTGATTTGCACCATATATTCTCCCCACCTCAACTAATTTTTTGATCATTTACTTTGTCGTATGGTTGTGGAATTGTTGTTCCTTCAAGCACTTTCTCAATATCTTTCCGCAAGCCAAACCAGTTTTTATTTGTATGGCCAGCAATCCACCATTCATCTTTAACACGTTGTATCCAGATACGACGATGATTCCAATACATCCCTTGAATCACACCAACCATGAAGATAAATCCTCCGATTCCAAGAATCCATAGTGTCAAATCTTTTCTCACAATAAGCCCCGTTGCATTTCGCATTTCTACTCCTGCAAAGGTCATTTTATATTGATTATTTCCTTCTGGTTCTATGTTTTGTTGTATACCTACAAAACTCACTTCTCCTTCTGGCGTCTCTGGTGTAAACATTTTAAAAACGAAAGCTGGGTTGTTCGGAATCTTTGTTTTTGTATTGGGCTGACCATTCTCATCAAAATAAAAATCAGGAAAATAACTTAATAATTTTATAGAATACCCATCTCCTAAATCGTATGTTTCTTTTGGATTTTCTAAGTTAACTTTAATGGGTTTCCATTTTTTCTGATTGTCTTTTTTCTGTAAAGAAAAAGACATACTACCAAATTCATTTTCTTTAAAATCTAGTTGATATAGAGCAAACTGATCAAATTTTAACGGTTCATTCACTTTAATTTTAGATTCCTTTACCTTTTCTAACTTTGGTTTTTGTCCAGCTATATTTTCTTCTACAACTTTATACAATACAGCATTTGTTTGGTAGTTTTTAGCGATCATTTTATCGCCTACACGCTCAATCGCATCATTAAATACTTTATCATCTTTACTCTTGTCATAAACTTCTTTTATAAACTTTTCATTCTTCAAATAATATTTCCCATCAGTTCCTGGGATCTCTTTTGTTTCCCCATCACGTAGCCACAGTGCTTCATCCACATACATACTCGGAAGAAAACGTAGCATTGCTCCGAATAGAAAAATGATAAGACCGATATGATTCACATATGGACCCCAGCGAGAAAATCTTCCTTTTTCCGCTAAAATATTTTCGCCTTCGACTCTTACACTGTAATTTTTTTTCTTTAAATTGGCTTGAATCTGTTCTAAATCCCCCTCTTTTGGAGAACCTGTCCCATACAATCGTTGTCTCTTTAAAAAACTTGGGTGTCTTTTTACACCCTGCTTTTTTAAAGCTTTATAAAGCGGAATTACACGATCTAAACTACATATCACAAGTGACACACCAATCGACGCAATTAAAATTATATACCACCATGAGCTATATAATTTATTAAAACCCAATTGGTAATATAGTTGTCCAAGAAAACCATATTCCTGTTCATAATATTCACTTGGTGTAACACCTGGAGGTATATACATTTCTTGCGGAAATATGGTTCCAACTGCTGATGCTAATAGAGTGATAACAATGAGCCATACCCCCACCTTTACGGAAGAAAAAAAGCTCCAAACTTTATCTACTATCGTTCTCGTATGAATAAGAGAGCGCCGGGCACTCCCCTCATATCGCATATCTAATAACCTCGTATCTTCCTTGTTTTCAAAAGGTTTCCCGCAAGCTTCACAAAAAATTGTGCCTATTGGATTTACATGTCCACATTCACACTTTATCTGTTCCAATATTCTCACCGCCTCTTGTTTCTATTTATCATTGTATCTTCCAAACGCAAGTTACCGCAATACTCAGAATTTTCAAGATAGGTACTAAGACGAAGCAAAGCACCTTCATCTATCAAACTCTTTTACTATTCGTTATGTAAAGGCTTTCTTTACTAAGGAGTAATTTTCTTTAAATATTCCTCCATTTGTTCCTTTGTTTGTGTACCAGTAATTTTCTCGATTACATTTCCTTCTTTATCAATTAAAAATGTTGTTGGCAGTGGACCAACGCCATATGTACCAATTATTTCTTGCCCTTTATCAATCGCAACAGGGAACTTTAATCCATATTGATTCACAAAATTCTTCACCGCAATATTCGTTTCATCTGCATCTAATGCGATGATTTCAACGCCTTTTTCTTTATATTTAGGATATAATTCATTCATATAAGGCATCTCTTTTTCACACGGTTTGCACCACGTTCCCCAAAAATTTAAAAATATCCCTTTTCCTTTCAGGTCATTTAGCTCGATTTTTTTTCCTTCTAAATCTGAAACAACAAAGTTAGGTGCTTTTTTCCCGATTTGCATTTTTTCCTTATCAACAAAAAAACCTTGATAAAGTGTGAATCCTACTGCCACGCTTAAAATAAGCAAAATGAGAATGCGAAATAGTAAGCGATTCTTCTTCATACTCTCTCCCCTCTCTTTGATGAATTTATATGTAAAAAATTTCTGTAACTACTAACTTGTCCTTTATTTCAAGCATTTGTTTATTTTAATATATATGCCTCCATAATCACTCACCAAAACGATCGGTTCAACTAATCATCCATAGGGGATAAAACTCCCCCCACGGATGGAAGTTTCACTTTACCACTTATCTCGGCTTTGTAGAAGCAAGCGCACGTAATTGTTTTACTTCATGAGGTGATAACTCTCTTGCATCACCAGGGCGTAGACTTCCTACTTCTAAGAAAGCATAACGTTCACGTTTTAATTTCATTACTTTACAGCCAAGCGCTTCAAACATACGACGAACTTGACGATTACGCCCTTCATGGATCGTTAATTGTACAATTGCCATCTCTTTACGCTTATCCCAAGAAAGGATTTTCACACGTGCTGGTGCTGTCTTTCCATCTTCTAATACAACACCTTTTTCTAACATGCGAATTTTCTCTCCTGTTAATGGGCCTTTTACTTTTGCAACATATGTTTTCTCAACTTTATATTTTGGATGCATCAATATGTTTGCAAAATCACCATCGTTTGTCATAAGAAGTACGCCAGACGTATCATAGTCTAAACGACCAATTGGGAATAGGCGCTGTGTGATTTCAGGGAAAAAGTCTGTAACAACTTTTCTTCCTTTGTCATCTGATACGCTCGAAATTACGCCAGTTGGTTTATATAGTAAGAAATAAATAGGTTCTTCTTTTTCAAGAGGGATATTATTTACTTCTACTTTATCTTGAGGAGTTACCTTCGTTCCTAACTCAGTCACTACTTTACCGTTAACTTTAACTTTTCCTTGCTGAATAAGTTCTTCAGCTTTTCTTCTTGATGCAATTCCTGCTTGCGCAATCACTTTTTGTAATCGTTCCATTTCCATTATTCACCTCAAATTTATCTTACCTTCATTAGAAGGAGTTGGCAACCGCCAGAACATATAGCAGCCAGCCTAACATATCGTAAACAACATAGCTATGTTTCTAAACTTATAAAGGCCGAATTCGGTTTCAATTCTTTATTATTGTTTACCCTCATATAGTTGTTCACAACAAAAGTTCATTATTTTGTCAAAAATATTCCACAAAAAAACCACTATTAAGCCTACCCTTAATAGTGGTCGTATACGTATTATAAGCGAATTAACTCAAAAAATGAATACCGATTACTGAAACAATAAAGAAACAAACACAATAGAACAAATAATCCCAATTAAATCTGCAAACAACCCTACCTTTAAAGCATCACCCATTTTACGAATACCAACAGCTCCAAAGTACACTGTTAAAATATAAAACGTTGTATCTGTACTTCCTTGCATTGTGGAAGCGAGCCTACCAATAAATGAATCTGGTCCATATGTAGCAATTAAATCTGTAGTAATACTTAATCCTGCCGAACCAGAAATGGGGCGTATGAGCGCAAGTGGTACAATTTCTGCTGGCACGTGAATCATATCCAACACTGGCTTCATTACAGAAATCATGGCATCTAAAGCCCCAGATGCCCTGAAAATAGAAATGGATACGAGCATCCCCACCATAAATGGTAAAATAGAAATAGCAATTTGGATTCCTTCTTTCCCACCTTCTACAAATGATTCGTACGTTGGAACTTTTTTTATCGTGCCATATAATAGAATAAAACCAATCACACAAGGTATCACCCATAATGAAATTGTATTAACAATACTCACTTTTTCCGCCCCTTTCTACTCCGTCTGCGGTAAAAATAGCGGTCAATCCAAATAGCCCCAATCATCGATAGTACTTGTGCAATAAACGTAACACCAACAATTTCAGTCGGATTCGCCGATTCATACGTCATTCGGATTGAAATCACAGTAGTCGGTATCAATGTAATTGCAGATGTATTCAAAGCTAAAAATGTCACCATAGAACGACTTGCTGAATCCTTTCCTCCATTCAGTTCCTTAAGTTGTTCCATTGCTTTAATACCAAGTGGCGTCGCTGCATTTCCTAACCCAAAAAAGTTTGCCATCATATTTGACAAAATAAATCCCATCGAAGGATGATCCTTTGGTACTTCTGGAAACAATCTTTTTACAACTGGCATGAAAAATGAGACTAATTTCTTTAATAAGCCCGCTTCTTCAGCAATCTTCATTAACCCTAGCCAAAAGACTAAAACACTAATCAGCCCAATACAAATGGTTACTGCATCTTTTGACCCTTCAAAGACTGCTTTATTCACTTCCTCCATCGTTCCGTTTATCATCGCATATACAATCCCAATAACCGCCATCGCCACCCATACGAGGTTAACCATCTGTTCCAACACCTAACATATGAGAGAAGATTTCTATCACATCATTCCAATATACTCCAGTTGTAGCAACCAACTTTCGCTTACTATAAAACAAATTACGTTCCCCTACTTTTTCTTCATTAATATAAACTATTGTCTTACCGACTTTCTCTCCATCTACTAATTTTGCACTCCTATCAAGTTCAACCTTTAGCATAACCTGTTTCTTCTCATCTTTCGTTAGCGGTATAGCGAAATCATTTTTTATATAAACATGATTTGTATACTTCTTTTCCTGCAGTCCAGAGAGCGCTCCTTGCCCTAGAACCTTCGTTAACTCATATTGCTTAAACCCTTGATCAAACAAATACATATGGTCGTCCCAATCATTAGACGCATTAAGTGTCACTACAATTAAATCTAATCCATCTTTCGAAGCTGTTGTAACAAGTGTACGCCCTGCTTTTTTTGTAAATCCCGTCTTGCCTCCTGTTGCAAATTCATAATAAGAAGTTACAAGTTTATGCTTGTTTTTCCATGGATAATCCCACATTTTCGATTGATATGTTTTTGTTCCAAAAATTTTCCGAAACGTTTCATTTCCCATTGCATAACGTGTTAAAAGTGCCATATCATATGCAGACGAATAGTGCGTTCCATCCCCATCTAGACCATGTGGATTTGAAAAATGTGTATCTTTCATTCCTATTTGTTTCGCTTTTTCGTTCATCAAATAAACAAACCCCTCTATGCTTCCCCCAACATTTTCAGCAATTGCTTGTGCTGCATCATTACCGGAACGAAGCATTAAACCATAAACTAAATCCTCTAGCGGTACTTTTTTTCCAGGTTGTAAATAAATTGCCGACCCCTCTACTCGAACAGCCTTATCGCTAATAGGTACAACTTCTTTCATTTTCCCTGATTCGGCAGCGAGTAAGGCAGTCATAATTTTCGTGATGCTAGCAATTTTTTGTGATTCATGTTCTAACTTTCCATATAACACACGTCCTGAATGTTCTTCCATCAATATGGCATTATGGGCGCTTACATCATTCATTTGTGCATATGTATGAATCGGTATAACACTTGCACACATTATAATAAGTGCAATTACAATCCAAGTTCGTCTCATATTCCCCCACGTCCTTTTGGCACTTTTTGTACAAGTGTATGCTTGGCCCCTTAAAATATGAACGAAATATTCTTTTCTATACCAGCAAAAAAGACGCACAAATATGCGTCTAATACGGTGTCCACTCAAGCTGTTTCGCACTTTCAAATCGCTTTTCCACATCGGACCAATTCACAACATTCCACCAATTTTTAATGTACTCATCTTTCCGATTTTGGTATTGCAAATAATATGCATGTTCCCATACATCAAGCACAAGTAACGGTATCGTATCCCACTGTGTGAATAATTGATGAAGGGTACTTTGTAAAATTTCTAATCTTCCCGAGCGAGGTACCCACACAAGAATAGCCCAGCCAGATCCTTCTACCTTCGATGCAGCTTCTGTAAAATGCTTTTGAAAACGTAAAAAACCCCCAAAATCTTTCTCGATTTCTCGAGATAATGCACCTCTTGGACTTCCCCCTCCATCTTTTTTCATGTTATTCCAAAATATCGTGTGCAAATAATGACCTGAACCGTGAAAAGCCGCTTCTCTTTCCCAATGCTTGATTAAATCAAACTTATTTGTTTTCCTTGCTTCTTCCATCATTTTTTCTGCTTTATTCAGCCCTTCCACATAACTCCGATGATGTTTATCATGATGTAGCATCATAATCTCTCGAGAAATATATGGTTCCAGCGCATTATATGGATAGGGTAACGGAGGAAGCGTGTGACCCCCAATTGGAACAGATCTCTCAGTATACGTTCTTTCATATAACTCATATTGCTCATTTTCTTGCATAAATACTTCTTGTAAATGATTCTGGATGTGTTCCACATCATCACTTATCTCATACAGGAATTCAGCATCTGTTTCATACTCATTTTCTTTCATACGGTCTAATAGCATTTGAATTTTATAAGCAAGCATATGGACGTCATAAACTTCAGTTGCACGACTATCTAATACGTGAAGAACGCTTTCACACCAATTTTCTACTTCATGAAAATAATCCGTAAATACACCTTGCTGATTCATACGACACCTCCTCTATGCTATCCACTTTAACTATATTCAGCGTCCGCATCGTATATACCGTACAAAACAGCAAAAGAAGCTAGTCTTTCTCTAGCTTCTTTGAGTATTCTCTAATACTTATATAAAACATATACTAGAGCTATTCATCCCTACAATCAAAGACAGTAGTTCCCTCATCTTATTATATACATCCATTTTAATTCCCCAACATATAAGTCGCGGTTATAAAAATAAAAAGGAACCCCTACTCACTTTCTCCTTTTGTTCTCACTTCGCATGGGGCTGAAAAAGGATCTGACCACTTCTATCCATGGCCGGATCCTCTCTCACACCTAAAGAAAATGGTTTTATTAATACTTGTGTAACATCTTTGTTTGATAGTCCGTTTCGTAATATTCCAGCTCCTCACGCATTGTTTGAAACTTTCCTTCTAATTCTTGCATTACTTTTTCAATTGAGCTAGGCGGTATTTGTTGAAAAGCAATGGAATTTTTCCCTGTATATGCCGAGCGACTATTTTCATACCACTGATCACTTTTTGGCGAAAAGAATTCAGCAATTACTTGATGATAGATTTTATATAATGTTCTCTCAGCAGCCGTTTTTCGAAATGGTTGACTACTCAATAAAACAAGGCACGCATCCAAGCCTTCTTCACAAAATACAAGGAGTCGTCTTAATGATGATAATAAACCTTCATAATAATGTTTATTCCCTTCTGGTGACTCTTCTAATAAAGAAGGTAATGTATGATAATTAACAAAATCAGTCATTAAATCAATAACTTCTTCTAAAAATTCAGAAACTTGATGCGTTTGATTTTCAACCATTGAATTAGACATATCCTTTTCTCTCCTTTTCCATTTTACGCTATTTCTACTTTTTTATTTTTATGTAACTCAGCCATTATGTCTTGTACTTTTACCACTGTTTTATCATCAAAATTTTTTTGAAAATCTTCTATCCTGTTAATATATACACGCTTTTGCCCACGAAATTCTTTATTTTTAATAAAACAAGCTAGAGCAACGATATCACGTAAATATATGTCTTGTTCTTCTATTTTAAAAACTGGATTTCCTTCAAACGGAGTAATTCCTTGTAAAATTTCTTCAAAATAACGGACATATAATACAGAAAATGTTTTTTCTTGTTCACCCAAAATATAAGTTACTTCGGATCGATTAAAGAAATCTTCTGATGTATTAGGTTGTGCTTTTTCTAGCTCATGGCCTGCGTAACCTACTATAACCATCCGCTTTCCCCCTCTTCCTTATTTCGTTCTATTTTAACTTACTTTTCTGAATAAACAAAACTTTAATTTATTATTAATTCTTAGCAAAAAAATATATAACATTTCTATATTTATATAAAAAATAGTTTTTATATCCTGCAATTTACCTTTTTATTTTTCATGAAGTTTGTCATAATAAGAATATTGTCTCAGTTTTCTTATGCAAGGAGAGTTGTATTTATGTCGTTTTCGTGGAAACGTTTCTTACAAATCGGAAAAATTATTTTCCCATTTGTTGTCTTGACAATTGTATTCTTTCAAGCTCGGAAAGAATTGTCAGGTATTTCATTTCGAGAAGCAATTGAAACAATTAAAAACATTCCGACTGGAGGAGTCTTTTTAGCTATTACGCTCGGTGCGTTTGCTGTTTCAACAATGTTCTTTTATGACTTTGTTATGCTCCGCTATTTAAAAGCAGATGTACCTGTTCAAAAGATTTTCCGTGTTTCTTGGATTGCTAACACCTTAAATGGATTTATCGGTTTTGGTGGACTTGTTGGAGCAGGTATACGGACAATGTTATATCGGCCTCACGTAAAAGAGAATGGTAAACTTATCAAAAGCATCGCTTGGATGACAACTGCTTTTATAAATGGATTATCCCTTCTCTCATTCCTCGGTCTTATAGGAATACTAGATACAAGTTTTATTTTACATGAAAAACCTTGGCTATGGCCTGTCCTCATCTTTTTTGCTCTTTTTGTACCGCTATATATTGGATTTTCCAAAATTAAAAATCGAAAAAAGCAACACATAGAAGGACAGGAAGAAATCAAAGAGAAGAACCCAACCGTTCTATATTCACTTGTTTCATTAGTGGAATGGCTTTCTGCCGGCATCGTTATGTATGTTATTTTAATATTATTTGGAATTGACATCGATTTCCGGAAATTTTTAGGGGTTTATGTTATTGCAGCATTAGCAGGGGTTGTTAGTCTTGTACCCGGTGGTCTTGGTTCCTTTGACCTTGTCTTTTTAACTGGATTAGGACAATACGGTATCGATACAGGCGTATTATTACCTGCCATGTTATTATACCGCCTCGTATACTATATTTTACCATTTTGTCTTGGGTTAATTTTTGCCGCTTTTGAAATGACCGGAGCTGCCCTAAAAAAGATTGAAGATAAACCATTTATTGCACCCGCCTTAGAAACAACAGGTGTCATTTGGACATTACAACGTGATTTTTTAGGAAAGCTAGGTCCATGGGCATCAGCTGCTTTAACAGTCTTTACCGGCCTAATGGTCATCTTATCGACCATTTTACCGACGAGTATAAATCGTGCTCACGCATTACACATTTTAGCTCCAAAACATCTTATTCAATTTTCTTTTAGCTTATCATTAACATTTGGAATTCTGCTCCTTATTCTATCAAGAGGTATTTATTATGGAACAAAACGTTCCTACTATATGACTATTGTTTCTTTAATTGGAGCAGCCATTTTTAATACACTGAAAGGAATCGATATTGAAGAAACCTTTATTTTACTAATCGTGCTAGCCGTATTATATATGCTTCGCAAAAGATTTGTACGTGAAAAAATGTCAGTTTCGCTTTCCGATGTAGTAAAAGTATTTATATTTTTACTACTAACATTATACTTGTATAAAAACTTAGGCATCCTATTCGCAGGAGCAAAAGAAGCTTTCAAGCCCGATTTTGTCGTTCGTAATATTACGCAAGTAAAGAGAAGTGCACTTGCAGCTGCTTTCTTTGTTCCAACTTTTTTACTCATCGGTTCTCTTATCGCGAATCGCTATCGTAGTGTATTCCCTGAGCAATCAGCAAACGATAAACGTCTGCAAAACTTCTTAGATGAATATGGCGGAAATGTACTAAGTCATTTAGGTTTTTTAGGAGATAAACAATTCTTCTTTAGTAGTGATGGAAAAGCACTTCTTTTATTTTCAACAACAGGAAAACGACTTGTTGTACTCGGCGATCCAATTGGGGATCCGTCTTCTTTCCGTAACGTACTACAAGAATTTTTAGCTGAAGCGGATCGATTTGGATATATTTGCGTTTTCTATCAAATTGAAAGCAAATGGATGAGTTTATACCATGATTTTGGCTATAACTTCTTTAAACTTGGTGAAGAAGCTGTTGTTGATTTAAATACATTTACTATATCAGGGAAAAAGCGTGCTGGATTACGTGCAACTTTTAACCGTTTTGAACGTGAAGGTTATACCTTTTCCATTCATCAACCACCATTTTCAGACGAGTTATATGAAGAATTAAAAAATGTTTCAGCCGCTTGGCTTGGGGGAAAAAAAGAAAAAGGCTTTTCTCTTGGATACTTTGATCGTGAGTATATAAGTCGCGCCCCTATTGCAACTTTATCTGATGCTGAGGGAAAAATCATTGCATTTACAACGTTTATGCCTGTTTATCAAACTGGTGAACTTTCTATCGATTTAATGCGTTATTATCCAGATGCACCTGGCGGGATTATGGATGCAATCTTTATTCATTTATTCCAATGGGCAAAAGAAAACAGTTATCATTCCTTTAACATCGGTATGGCCCCGCTCTCTAATGTTGGTTTATCCACACAATCCTTTTGGTCTGAGCGCGTCGCTGCAGCAATTTTCAATAACGTTCGTTATACATATAGTTTTAGTGGTTTACGGCATTTTAAAGAAAAATATAAACCGGCGTGGAGTGGAAAATATTTAGCATTCCGGAAAAATCATTCCTTGCCAATTACAATGCTTGCCGTAACAAAATTAATAGGAAAACGAAAAAGCAGCTAGCATCACTAGCTGTTTTTTCGTTTCTGAACTTGGAGTATAAACTCTTTTTCATACTTTTTTCCGTTTATATAAAATGTTCCCCATATTTTATACGTCCCTTCCTCTGGGAATGTAATACGATATTGCAATTGCTCTTCTTCATTTACAGGGACTGCATATAAAAAATGTTCTCGTTTTTCATCGATTATATAAAGCGTCGCTTGTTCTCCAGTATTGGAATTAAATTTCACACTTTCTCCTTTTTTTATTTGCAGCTGAAATGTCAATGTAGCTGCTTCATTTGGGTGTAGCGCTCCAAATAAAAGCGACATTTGGTAATCACCAATTTTTTTGGTGAGCACTGTATCTTCTATTACATTCTTTTGTTTCTTCTCTTTTTCCTCTTCCCCAAAATTCTTCCTAGAAAAGAACTGTTCTGTTTTACCATGATCCTCATATAAGAAAATCGTATATGCTTTATCTTTCGTTTTGCCTGAGGATAGCTTATATGAACCATTTCCAGCAAATGCAGGAGTGATTCGCTGAATTCCCTTTAACTGCTCGTCCACGATAATAGCTCTAATACGATCATTAACTCCACGAATTTCGTTGTTATTTTTATTAAACAGTTGAAATGTAATATCTATTTTTTCATTTCCCTTTCTATTTTTTATATCCCATTTTACCTCTCGAATGTCCCCTACTGTTTCTGTCGTTCCTTTATACTTTTGCATGTAAAATCCACCAGCTACAATAAATAGTAACGCAATTAGCCCAATGACAAGATTTTTCAAACAATCACCTGCCATACTTTTTTTATAAATTGTAACATAATTCTGACTATTGTACCTATAAAAAGAACATTGCTACACCTTCTTTCTACATATGTCCATTTTGATTTTCCAACATATAAGTAGTTGCTATGAAGAATAAAAGGTGACCCGCACTCGTTTTCTCTCTTTGTTTTTACTTGGCATGGGGCAGGAAGAGGGTCTGACCGCTTCTATGCATGGTCGGATGCTCTCTCCCCCCTAAAAAGAAAAGGTTTATATCGGTTTTTCAACTTGTATTTATATATTTCTTTTTTACAAAAACCCGCTATGTAATAAATAACAACCTATTGAAAACGTTGAATCTTGCATATACTACAAATAAGAAAAAGATTTTAATTGGTAGGATTCCTAGTGTATAATGCAGGTGATGTTGATTTATATCTATACATAACAAGGAGGATTTTTATGAGCGTTCATATTGAAGCAAAACAAGGTGAAATTGCTGAATCTATTTTACTACCTGGTGATCCACTACGTGCAAAATATATTGCAGAAACATTTTTAGAAGATGTAACTTGCTATAACAATGTACGTGGTATGTTAGGATTCACTGGAACTTATAAAGGAAAACGTGTCTCTGTTCAAGGGACAGGCATGGGTGTTCCTTCTATTTCTATCTATGTTAACGAATTAATCCAAAGCTATGGAGTGAAAAACTTAATTCGCGTAGGTACATGTGGCGCGATTCAAAAAGATGTAAAAGTACGTGACGTAATTATTGCAATGACGGCTTGTACAGACTCTAATATGAACCGTTTAACATTCCCTGGATTTGATTTTGCACCAGCTGCAAACTTTGATCTTTTAAAGAAAGCATATGATGCAGGAACAGAAAAAGGATTACATGTTCGTGTTGGTAATGTTTTAACAGCAGATGTATTCTACCGTGAAAGCATGGACATGGTGAAAAAACTTGGTGAATACGGTGTGTTAGCTGTAGAAATGGAAACAACTGCTCTTTATACATTAGCAGCGAAATACGGTGTAAATGCATTATCTGTATTAACAGTAAGTGACCACATCTTCACTGGAGAAGAAACAACATCTGAAGAGCGTCAAACTACATTTAATGAAATGATTGAAATCGCTTTAGACGCGGCAATTCAACAATAATACACAAAAGAACTTGTCATACGTCTGGCGAGTTCTTTTTATTGTTTTCTAAATCAAATAATTACTTTATATGACTTTTAATAAAAAACTATTCCAGATAGAGACAGATTTTCAGCATCTACTTTCTTTTATCGTTTGTTATAATAGAGAAAATATTTATGCGAGTATTCTTTTATGAGGTGAAGAAGTGAAAAAAAGAAGCATTGTCTTTAAACTATTTTTATTAACATCAACATTATTTACTGTTACCTTCCTCCTTTTTTTCGTTGGGCAATCATTGTTTTTAGAAACATTTTATATTAATAAGAAGGTTCAAACTGTCCAAACTGCCTTTGAAAAATTTTTATCAAGTTATGAAAAGAGTGAGGGAACATTTGAGGAAATAAGAAAGCTCAAACAAGAATTTCACGAAAAAACAAACGCTGACGTCGTTTTATTAGATCCAAATGGAATTATAAAAGATGAAAATAATTACTATATTGAGATTGTGGATAAATCAAATAAATCGTATTCCATTCCACTCAACAATATTTTAACAATCGATGAATATACGAAGTTTATGAATTTACAGTTAAAAAGTAATGATTTTATTTCCATAGATGGAATTTTAAAAAAAGATGTAATTATACCTGTTACGATTGCGACTCGTTATAATACATGGAAAAATGATAACATCATTTCTGACTTTAAATTATTCAATATTGATTGGACAAACGCTAAGAAAAATAAATATGCAAAAGACACAAGACTTGGCGCCCATACATTTGAAGGGGTTGTATCCAAAATACACCTTCCTTCCAAAAACGACCTTCGTCTCGCAAATAATTTAGAGACATTACAAGGAATTCAGCATTGGGAACTATCTGTAATGCTAGGTAAAACAAATTCAAATGAATTGACAACATTTACAATCGGAGAAGAGGAGAATGGAAAAAGTCAAGTTTTTGTAAAGCCAGTTATCGAAAACGGTAAAATTAAAGAATTTGCTTTTGCGATGACCTCCTTACAACCTGTTAATGAAGCAATGCTCGTTTTAAAAGATTATTACGTTTATGCCTTAATTGTCGTATTTCTCGTCATTATTTTATTATCCTTTTATTATTCAAAAATCATTGTTAAACCGCTTATTAAAATGAACCGAGTCACAAAAAAAATGGCTAATTTTGATTTCACTGAAAAATTACCGGTTTCAGTAGATGATGAAATTGGCGGTTTATCTAGTAGTATTAATACATTATCAGTAAACTTAAAAGATCGCATAGATCGATTAAACATTGCGAATACAAAATTACAGCAAGATATCGAACGAGAACGCCAATTAGAAAAAACTAGAAAAGAATTTATTTCTGGCGTATCTCATGAATTAAAAACACCACTGAGTGTTATTAGAAGCTTTGCAGAAGGTATTAAAGATGGCGTCAGCAAAGATAACACATACTATACGGATGTTATCTTAGAAGAAACAGAAAACATGAATCGACTCATCGTCGAAATGCTAGAATTAGCAAAACTAGAATCTGGCACGTATAAACTAGAAATGAGTACTTTTTCACTTGGTGAACTTGTCCAACAAGTGTATACGAAGTTATTATTTAGTATGGAAGAAAAACAATTACAAGTAGAAATCGATGCAAATCCCTCTATATACGTTGAAGCGAATCGCAATCGCATTGAGCAAGTTGTTGTGAATTTACTCAGCAATGCAATTCGCTATACACCTGATGGTAAAGAAATTCGTATTCGTGTTATAGAAAATGAAGAAAAAGTAAAAGTGGAAATTGAGAATACCGGTAATCCAATCCCAGAGGAAAGTTTACAAAAGATATGGGATCGCTTCTATCGTCTAGACGCTTCCCGTAGCCGCCATACTGGAGGAACTGGACTTGGTTTATCAATTGTAAAAAACATTTTGGAACTACACCATGCCAAATATGGTGTATATAATACCAATGATAGTGTCGTCTTTTATTTTGATTTACAAAAAATAAAAGAAGTCAAATAATTTGTCTTAATTTCACGAGGAGTTCACATGAAATTCACACTCTCCCTTTATAGTAGTAAGCAAGTTAATCCTTTCCTTTACACATATAAAAGAGGAGAGTGCGTGAAATGAAACAAGCAGGACAACCTATTCAAAACGAAAAACAATTAGAAAAAATCAAAAATATACTTTTACAATCTTCGAAACGTGATGGCTTATTATTCGTATTAGCTGTAAATTCCGGTCTAAAAGTAAGCGAGATTTTACAATTAAAAGTTGGTGATGTCATCGATGAGAATGAAACTGTTCGTCACTCCATTTTATTTTACAATGAAAAAGTTAAAAAACATAAATGGTTCGCTGTAAACGAAGACTTACAGCATGCAATCGAAGATTATATGAGAGAACGTAAAACATGGAAACGAAATGAACCATTATTAAAGTCTCAAAAAGGAACAAAATCCATTACAAGACAGCATGCATGGTATATTTTAAACAAAGCTGCAAAAGAAGTTGGTTTAGAAGGGATTAGCTCACATACACTTCGAAAAACTTGGGGATATTGTGCATATAAATCTGGTGTTGATATTGCATTTTTACAACACTTCTTTGATCATAGTACCCCATCAAAAACTTTAAAATATATCGGTATTGCATAAAAAACAGCCATGGTTCTTATACATAAAAAAGGTTACCAACTTTAAACTTGGTAACCTTTTTTATGTTTCATATTCTCTTTTCTTGTTTCTCCTATATTGTAGTGGTACTCTAATAACAAGGGGGAGAAATTATGAACACATTAACAATTGAATTACCAAAAGAAATAGCAGAAAAACTTGGTTTATTAAAACAGGCTTATCAAAAGAAAACAGGTGCTACAATCTCAGAAAGTACACTCGTTCAATCACTTATCTCGAAGGAGTTTATTCAAGAAATCACTCCTTTTGATTTACAACAATATGTAATAAAAAAGGAACAGCGCTAATCGCTGTTCTTTTTTATAAACCATACAACTTTATTGCAAACGGTTAAGCTTTGTTTTAAATACACATTAAGCGTACCAATACTTCTTATATACACCAGGACCATCTATTTCAACTTTTAAACTTTTCGATGCGTTGACGCTCCAAAATGGATTTACTAATAAAGGCCTTCCGATTGCTATTACGTCTGCACGTTGATTCCTTAATATTTCTTCAGCTTGTTTACCACTTTCAAGTGAATGACCCCTCCTTAACACTCTTACGAGTCGTTTGAAGAAGGGGCTTCCTGTTTCATAGAGTGTTGCTGCTTGAGAATCCAAGCAGTCTTACATACTCTCCACAGGCGTCGTTTATACTGTTTGGACACAACCTTGCCCTACAGTTTCAGTCTTCAGTCGTTCTCACAAGTAATTGTTCTAACCCTTTTCGCAAAATGTTTAGACTTGCATTATGATCCCTGTCTAATACCGTTCCACACTTTGCACAAATATGCGTCCGAATAGAAAGTGATTTTTTCACACGATTTCCACATAAACATCAAGTTTTTTATTTTATTTACGAAAAAATATTGACAACGATAATGATAACCATTATCATTTATTAAGAAGCCAACAATTGATGAATCAACCAAACGCTCAGTAACATTGTTACCCCTCTTTTTCATATAGAAAAACACTGTACATTCCCCCTGTTTGTACAGTGTTTTTCTTTTTTGCGTTTATTCAAATAAATTGAGTTGCTCCGGTTTTGGTTCGCCGTATGTAATATGCATCATCTCCATGAGTTGTTTTGCATTATCAGCAGCATCCCCGCCTGAATTATTATTAAATAGTACATATATGTTTTTTGTCTTTTTCTGCAATGTATGTAATCGCTCTGTCCATTCTTCTAGCTCTTGTTTATTATAACGATATAAGCAGCGAACTGCTCGCCAATTTTCTCCTTTATCAAGCCATCCATGAATATTACGACCATGAAAGCGTATCAGTGCCATTTCAGGATGAGTTGCTTCTAATACAAGTGGAACAGAACCAATGCCAGCTTGTGGTTCATCACAGATCGTATGAATCCATTCTTCCTGTTCTAAAAATTGCAACGTTTTATCATGCATACTAGGATGAAACCACGTTTGATTTCGGAACTCTATGGCACATGGTAAGCCTTCCATCTTTTCTTTTGTATAACGAAGTAAATCTACATTTTTCTTCTGACAATCAAACCAAGGTGGATATTGGAATAATATCGCCTTTAATTTATGCGCTTCTTGAAGCGGAATAATCGATTGTTTAAATATTTCAAACATCTCATCAATATTTGAAAATGGAATCTCTCCTTGCATATGTCCCGTCATCCCTTGATACGCTTTAACAACAAACGAAAAATTTTTTGGCGTTTCCCCCGCCCATTTCATATAATTTCGAACCGGTTGCATAGCATAAAATGAACTATCTACTTCAACAATAGGGAAATACTCACTATATGTTCGCAATTTATTTCTATTTTCATAGGAATCTGCATATAAAGAATCATGATCTCCCCATCCTGTTAATCCAATAGAAATCACCTTTTCTCCTCCTTATCCCATTTCTATAAATCCGTACACACCTAATTAACAAAGTTTCAATCTTCTTCAAGAGCATCTTTATAAAATATGATATACTAGATGGAAGAATTTTTAAATTGAGGAGTTATTTATTTATGATTCAAGAGGATACTACTTTATCTCATGAAAAGCAAATAAAAGAATTAGAAAGAAAAGTACAGTTTTATGAGCAGTTGGTGAATCAACTACCACATCATTTTACATATAAAAACTCACAACTAGGTTTACAGTTACATAAAAAAGGGACTTCTCATTCCATCAATCGCATACCAAAGCAAGAGAGAGAATCAAACCTTGTACTAACTTGCGATTCCTTATTTCTATTTGAGCAACTTGAAAAGCACTTTGTTCATATTTTTGATGCATTTTCGCATCATGTCACCTTTATTGACAATAAAGGCATCATTACATTATGTAATCAATCTGCAGTAGATGATTTGGGAATATCACGGAGCGATATCATCGGCAAACCGATTCAACAGTTATTAAACCTACCTGAAGAAAAAATTAAGGCATTAGAAACATTAAGAAGCGGAAAAGAAATTTATAACGAAGAAGTGTTAGATACAAATTATGGAATTTCTAATAACCGAATTATTCGTGACTATAATGGAGAGATCTTCCGTGTGATTAGTGTCTTTCATTATTTAAATACCGAACGTGATGCTGAAAAACTTGCATTAGCGGGTCGAATTGCAGCTGGAATTGCACATGAAGTTCGTAATCCACTTACAACAGTACGCGGTTATTTACAATTTTTACAAGAAAGTGTTTCACCTTCTAATAAAGAGCTTTTTCAAAATTTACTCATTCCTGAATTAGATCGTGCCAATAGTATCATCACGAAATTTTTATCTATTTCAAAAGCACACGAATTTAAAAGAGAACCATTTCCCATCAATACTTTTTTACGTGAATATATCCAACAGCTACTAGCTAGTGAAGTATTTTTGCATAACATTTCTATTGAATATAATTTATCCTCCGATTTAGAAGACATATTAGTGAATATTGATCGACATGAGCTCGTTCAAGTTTTCCTAAACTTATTTCAAAATGCTGTGGATGCAAAAAGCGATAAACCTTTGTCCATTCAAATCACTAGTCATCGTTTGGATAATTTTGCTCGCATTACTTTCCAAGACAATGGAACTGGTATTCCTCCAGCGATTCAAGACTATATATTTGATCCATTCTTCTCTACAAAAGATGCAGGAACTGGACTCGGATTATCAGTAACAAGAAAAATCATTCAAAATCACAATGGAACTTTAAAAGTTTCTAGTAATGAAAACGGAACAACATTTATCATCTCAATTCCATTAGCACAAAAAGGGGCTGGCTTATAGCATCTCCCTAAAAATAATCAGTGGGGATGAAGCCCCACTGATATAATCAAATAAATATATTCAAAATATGCGATTTGTAAACTTTCAGCACACGTCATTAGCTCTCCGCCAATCCATTCCCCTAATCAATATGTATTATCTATTCCTCTTTCATGAGAAATGCCACAAAGCTTAATTCGTTCGATGTCTATTCCTGTTTCTTTTTTCACTTTTCTAACTGCTGTCTCTTCCTCCATTCCAAATCTAACATACATACACAATAAGGAATAACTAGATGCTATTCATCTCATCTTAAATATTTGATTTCCTTCTTTACGTTTCTTTACTTCAAATTTACTCTAGCTTAACGCTTATTTTGTATGATAGATAAAGAAGACAATGATATGAAAGAGGGATGAAAATGAACGTCTTATTGTCAATACGCTTTTGGATTTCCCTTATGTCATGTATATTTTTATGCTCAGCATTCTTTTTAACTTTAGAATATACGGCTACATCAAAAGCAGCAGAAAACAGCAATATAGCTCCATATGAGCTACTATATGCAAAACAAAATACAGTCCCTCTATCTTCTTCCTCATCTAAAGAAAAAAAAGTTATCAAAGGAATGATTATTACAAAAGCTGCTTCCCATCATGACCTGAATCAGATTGCTAAAAAAATTAAAGAACAATATAAAAATCAGAAAATCGATGAAATTACATTATCCATTCACAATAAAAATATTGGAAAATACGAAGAAGACCTACCTTATGAGCCAATTAGCAAAGGAACAATTTCCATTATTTACACTTCACAATCCCATTCCAACGTAATCATTCGTCTCAATGAACAATAATACACCTGCTAAAAATTTTTTTCCCTTCATAAAAAAAGAGACGAATATAATCATTCGCCTCTTTTTATTTTTACAAAAATGGAATCCACTCTTTTACTTTATCAATCCATTCTTTTTGTTGTTCTCTTCTCTGTTTTTCTTCTTCTTGACGCTTTTTCTCTTCTTCTTTTCTTCTCTTTTCTTCTTCAATTGTCTTTAATTGTTTCGAATAGTCAGCCTCTGATATAAGTGATAATTGAAATGCTTTTTGACTAGGGTTTTCATCAGCTTTTTTCATAATATCTCGAAACATTGTCGTTGTAATTTGACTACCACCTGGCACATAATGCTCACTGTCTGTTTTATCATATCCTATCCAAATAGCTCCCACTAAATCCGGTGTATAGCCAACAAACCAAGAATCTTTCGCTCCGCTGCTTGGACCATCCACAAGCTGAGTGGTTCCCGTTTTTCCAGCAGTATCAATATTTTTCACCTTTGCTTTTTCACCCGTTCCTTTTTCAACAACACCCTTTAATAAGTACGTCATTTTTTGAGCAACTTTCTCACTCGTTACACGGGTTTCTTTTTTATACCATTTCCCAACTGTTTCTCCCTCAGCATTCTGTATTTCCCGGATTGCATGCCCTTCAACTTGTACACCATCGTTAGCAAAAGTAGCATAAGCTTGAGCCATTACAAACGGAGAAGTTCCAGTATGCATTCCCCCTAAAGCAATAGGAAGAGTACGGTCTTCTGCTTGTAGTGGGATACCAAAACGCTCTAATGACTTCAAACCTTTTTCCAATCCAATTTGTTCTAACAACCAAACAGCTGGTACATTATAGGACTTAGCAATCGCTTCATACATTGTAACATCACCATGAAAAGCATGATCACTATTTTGGGGCGCATAATCTTTTATATTAAGCGGCTCATCTTTTAAAACATCATACACTTCATATCCTTGTTCTAATGCTGGTACATATACGGCAAAAGGTTTTAGGGTTGAACCAGGTTGCCTTTTTAATTGCGTTGCATGGTTAAATTGCAAAAATTGATACGTCCCCCTCCCGCCGACTAGTGCGGGTACACCACCAGTTTTCGGGTCCATCAAAACAACGCCCGTTTGCATAAGCTGATCAGCGTTACTCCCTTGGAAATAATTATCATTATTCACAACATCTTCTACTGCTTGTTGTTTTTTCGGATCAAGTTCTGTATAAATACGATATCCACCAGCTAAAATTTCATTTTGCGTCAATTCATATTTCTCCATTGCCTCACGTACAATATAATCCACATACTGCGAATATTTTCCTTTATACTTATCATCAACACCTCGTCGTAATGCAAGGCCTGTCTCTTGCTCTTTCTTGTATTGATTTTCTGTAATATACCCTTGCTCTTTCATTAGTGCTAAAACAACATTCCGTCTTTCAATTGACTTATTAAAATTTTTATATGGTGAATAGGTTGATGGTGCCTTAATTAATCCTGCTATTGTCGCAGCTTCTGCTATTGTTAAATCTTTTACTTCTTTATCGAAATATGATTTCGCTGCTTTTTTTATCCCCCAAGCTCCTTCACCAAAATAAATTTGATTCATATACATTTCAATAATTTCATCTTTTGTATACGTACGCTCTATCTTCTTCGTCAAAAAATACTCTTTAAACTTCCGTGAAAATGTACGTTCTTGTGTTAAAAATACATTTTTCGCAAGCTGTTGTGTAATTGTACTGCCACCAGCAACTACTTCTCCCGCCGTAATATTTTTTAATAGGGCACTCATAATCCCACTATAGTCAATACCATGATGACTAAAAAACTCTTTGTCCTCTACTGCTACAACCGCTTGAATCATAATATCGGGAATATCTTTTCTTTTAATACCTTCCGCCTTGGAAGAAGATAGCTTTGCTGCCACTTCTTTATTTGTATCATAAATAAGTGTTGGCTGCGGAACAGCCTGTTTTAATGCAGATATGTCTTGAATGGAGATCATTATATTTACCGCAATAAATAGGGTAACGAAAAAACCGCCAAAAATTAATAATATATTGCGCAATTTCTTCCTCTTGTTGAACCACTCAAGCATTTTCTTGAAATGAGTGTTGTTCAATTTCATTTATTCACTTCCTTCATTTATTTACACTTTCATCAGGAAAAGGAAGAAACTCCCTCCTTTTGAATTTATTATAATAACGTAATAGTTCTTCAAGTGTAAAGTATTTCTTTCTCATTCATACTTTTTGCAAGAAAAGGACATTCTACAAGTAAGATATTCATTAGTCGTTATTAATATTATTAATGCATCAATATGTATTATGTTAAGTTTTTGTAAACTTTTCGATAAAATGTTTTAAAAACCGACAGTTTTTTGTTAGAATTGACTAGCCAATATATTTTACATATATTACTTTTCGTGGGGGTAACAATAATGGTATTTAAATCTAAAAAAGATAAATTTTCTGAAATGTTAATGAATGTTTCTGAAAATTTAAAAGAAGGCGCGCAATTTTTCGTGGAGTATAAAATTAAAAATGCTAGCGATTTAAAAGAATTTTCTATGCGCATGAAAGAATATGAGTCAAAAGGTGATTCATTTATTCATGAAATCATTATGGAGCTAAACAAAGCGTTTATTACTCCTATTGAACGTGAAGACATCCTGCAACTTGCAATGAGCATGGATGATGTACTAGACGGATTAGACCACAGTGCAGGTTTATTCGAAATGTATTCTATTACAGAGGCAGATGAATACATGATTAAATTTGTGGAGGCAATTAATCAATGTGCGATTGAAATTGCAAATTCCGTTGAACTTATGTCGAATAAGAAATTAGTGGACATTCGCACAAATGCAATTAAAATTAAGGATTACGAATCACAGTGTGATGATATTCGTCGTCACGCCATTAAACATTTATTCTCTCGTGAAAAAGATCCGATCAAGATCATTCAATTCAAAGAGATTTATGAAGAGCTAGAAGAAGTTGCTGATAGCTGTCAAAGCGTTGCAAACGTATTAGAAACAATTATTATGAAGAACGCGTAAGGAGTTTGATCATGGATACAGTCTTGATTTTAACTGTTTTAATAGTCATTTGTGCTTTAGCTTTCGACTTTATTAATGGATTCCATGACACAGCGAACGCCATTGCGACAGCTGTTTCTACCAAAGCTTTGAAGCCACGACAAGCCATTATCATGGCAGCTATTATGAACTTTTTAGGTGCAATGACATTTACAGGTGTAGCAAAAACAATTACAAAAGACATTGTTGATCCTTTTGCTTTAGAACATGGATCATATGTTATTTTAGCCGCTCTGCTTGCTGCAATTGTTTGGAACTTAATTACTTGGTACTATGGAATCCCAAGTAGTTCTTCGCATGCAATTATTGGTGCAATCGCAGGTGCTGCAATTGCTGCTGCTGGTCTAAGTGCAATTAATTTCAAAGGATTTATTAAAATTATTGAAGCTTTAATTATTTCACCAATCGTTGCATTTGTTATTGGTTTTATCGTGTATAGTATTTTTAAAGTTGTCTTTAAAAACTTTAATTTAACGAAAACGAATCAAAACTTCCGTTTATTCCAAGTGTTTACCGCAGCACTACAAGCTTATACACATGGTACAAACGATGCTCAAAAAGCAATGGGTATTATTACAATGGCATTAATGACAAATGGCCTTCATAATTCTGGAGATATTCCTTTATGGGTTCAATTCTCATGTGCTCTTGCAATGGGTCTTGGTACTTCTGTCGGTGGATGGAAAATTATTAAAACTGTTGGGGGACAAATTATGAAAATTCGTCCTGTAAACGGTGTAGCTGCTGATTTATCATCATCTCTTGTCATTTTCGGAGCAACATTTATTCATTTACCAGTTAGTACAACGCACGTTATCTCTTCTTCTATTTTAGGGGTAGGTGCTTCACATCGTGTAAAAGGTGTAAAATGGGGAACTGCAAAGCGCATGTTAATTACCTGGGTGATTACACTTCCAATTTCAGCTTCATTAGCTGCTCTATTCTATTATCTATTACATTTAATTTTCTAATCAAAAGTCGTCTTCCTTATTTTTCTAGGAAGACGACTTTTTTGTGAACAATCTTATTTCTTTTCAAAAAGTGTGTATAATGAATGTTGGATTAGTTATACAGAGGAGTTGGCAATTTTGGAATATATCATGTTACTTTTCATTGGATTAATCGCAGGAACAGTCGGAAGCCTAGTAGGACTTGGCGGAGGAATTATCATCGTCCCTTTACTAATTGGACTGCATAGTTTATCACCACAACTCGCAGTTGGAACATCAATTGTGACCGTAGTTTTCACTGGTCTCTCCTCTACTCTTACTTATATGAAACATAAGCGAGTAGATTATAAAAGTGGACTTATTTTATTTATAGGGAGCGGTCCTGGAGGGATTATTGGATCGTGGGCAAACAAATTTTTGAATCAGGATTCTTTCTCTTTATATTTTGGAATTTTCCTTATTTTTGTATCTATCCTTCTCTTGTTACGTGATAAATTGAAACCTCTTTCCCTCTCAAATGCAACTGTTATTAAACGATCTTTCACGGATTCTGAAGGTAAAACCGTTTATTATCAATTCCCACCGTTTCTTTCGATTATTATCGCATTTGTAGTTGGTTTCATATCTGGATTATTTGGAATTGGTGGCGGTGTATTGCTCGTTCCAGCAATGATGCTTCTTTTTGCATTCCCTGCACAAATTGCTGTTGCAACTTCAATGTTTATTGTCTTTTTATCAGCAATTGTAAGTTCTTTGACTCATATTTCTCTTGGCAATGTAAGCTGGATTTATGCATTGATTCTTATTCCTGGCGCTTGGATTGGCGGGAAAATCGGAGCTTACATTAATACAAAATTAAGCGGTAATGCGATTATCAATTTATTGCGTATCACATTAATTATTCTTGGAACCAAACTGATTATCAGTTCTTTCCTCTAACGCGTTCTTTTTAGAATGCGTTTTTTCATACGCAGGAATACAAAAACATCCCTAAAATAAAACATAATACTGTACACACACACAACAACATCAAATTTGAAACATGTAATTTGTCCATGGTGATCACACTCCTATAGCTGGGCTGTTACCCCTATGATAGCGAAAAAAAAGACACTTTGCCTTTACAATATGCTAACAATGCAAAATCAATTATTACAAACTTTATCTATTTATTACATAAATTCGTATAATCAATCGATTCAACAAAAAAAAGATGTCATATTGACATCTTTTAGTGAAGGAGTGACCACCCCATAAAATCTTCATGGACTTGACGTGCTCGTTTATCATTTCTATCATACAATTCAGCGTAGCTATCCGTTTCTTCGTCATAAGCCATTGTATAAATAATTTGACCATCTATTTCAACTGATAGAACGACTCCACCTTTCATCTCTTCCACATGTATGACAGCATTAGCTGGAATTTTCATATCAGTCATTTTCGCATCTAACAATATACTAAACCCCCTACAGCGTATTCATTGCTAGTACTATTACACACTAAATAGTATACTACTGTAATAGCATACGTTTCGTCAATAAAATTGCTGTTTATAACAATATAAATACAAATTGAAAAACTGACATAAAACCTTTCTTTGTAAGTGAGAGAGATCATCCGACTATGCATAGAAGCAATCAGCCCCTCTTCTTGCCCCATACCAAGTGAAAGCAAAGAGAAAAACGAGTGCAGTCACATTTTGTTCTTCATAGCAACGATTTATATATTGGAAAATCAAAATGGATATATACATCACCTTTTGTATTTAAATTTATATGTATATCACTTACAATAAACTAATAGAACTAAATAATGGGGTGCTAACATTGATTCTACATAAAGGGGATATACTATTTCGTCAAGGTGAAGAAGGACCTTTATATTTTATTAAAACTGGTCTATTAAAGGTCGTTCGGTTACAAGAAGACGGAACGCCATTTTTATTTAATATTATCGTTCCTGGTGAGACAATTCCTCACCATTCTTTAATTTCACCGAAAGAATATCATGGTACAGCCATCGCTTTAATTAAGACAGAGGTCCAGCCCATTGTATGTAATACATGGTACGAAAAACTACAGGAGAATCCAGAATTATATGCTGACATCGCCATGCAACTACAAACGAAATTGCGAATGATGCAGCAACGAATCGATCAATTAACAACTGTTTCTCCAAAAGAACGTCTCCACCGTCTACAAGAGTGGTTCGCACTCTATTTAGGAGAAATTCCCATTTATGAAATATTAACACAAACAGAAATTGGCCAACTTATCGGTGTACGCCGTGAAACAGTAAATCGCTTGTTACGAGAACAAACAAAAAACGAGGTAAACTAACACCTCGTTTTTTTTGTTTGCCTTATGATAAGCTTGCTGCCGGTCCGAAAAATTCATAATGAATGTGTTCAGGTGAAACTCCCCATTCTACTAAAGCCGCATTAATATGCTTCATAAATGGTACCGGGCCACAGAAGTAAA
Source organism: Bacillus pseudomycoides DSM 12442 (assembly GCF_000161455.1). Taxonomy (GTDB): domain Bacteria; phylum Bacillota; class Bacilli; order Bacillales; family Bacillaceae_G; genus Bacillus_A; species Bacillus_A pseudomycoides. The sequence goes on along the minus strand of NZ_CM000745.1, from coordinate 1,343,270 downwards.
ATTCTGCTTCAGACGTAGGAATGATAGATTGCAGCCAATCTAAATCAATAAAACCTTCTTTATCAAAGTTTTTCATTTGTAGGTCTTGTTCTGTTGGCGAAGAGTAACAAGTGTATGCTTCTACTTGTTCATAGTCGCTCGCTACTTGCTGTACATACTCTTTCATCGCATGCACATTGCTATTTAATGCTGCGTGAATAAAGTATACCTTACGATTTGAAGCTTGCTCAATTAATGTATTTAACATACTCATCATCGGCGTAATACCAACACCGCCACTGATTAACACAACCGGTAAGTTTGAATCCATATCTAATACGAAATCTCCTGCTGGTGCACTTAATGGAAGAATATCTCCTTCTTGGATGTGATCATGTAAATAATTAGATATCTTTCCATCCGGTGTCTCTGTAGCTGTTTCTCGTTTTACACTAATACGATAATAGTCTTTGCCAGAAGCATCTGATAAGCTGTATTGACGATTATGTGTATATGTTTCACCCTCTATATTTAATTGGATCGTTACATATTGACCAGGTAAGAATGAAGATAGCTTCCCTCCATCTTCTGGTTTTAAATAAAATGATGTGATTACGTCGCTCTCTTTCTCTTTTTTTACAACGATAAAGTTACGGAAATCTTTCCATCCACCTTCTTTTTCCGCTGCCTCTTCATACATTCCTGCTTCGACACTAATAAATGCATCAGCAATTACACCATACGCTTCTCCCCAAGCATCTAACACTTCTTGTGGTGCTTCTGCAACCTCTTTAATTGCTTGTAGTAAACATTTCCCTACAATTGGATAGTGTTCAGCTTTAATTCCTAAACTTCTATGTTTATGAGCAATTTGTTTTACAACAGGAATAATAACTTCTAAATTATCAATATACGTTGCTGCTGCATACACTGCGCTTGCTAAAGCCTGTTGCTGTCTTCCTTTTTTCTGATTTGTATGGTTGAAAATATTTAATAATTCTGGATGTTCCGAGAACATAATTTGATAAAAGCGTGTCGTAATTTCAACACCTTTTTCTTGTAATAATGGTACTGTTGATTTTACAATTTCCATTGTTTTTTCACTTAACATTGTATCCCACTCCTCTATTTCCTTGTCTATTGTTATTGTAAACGAAGCCAAAATGGAAGGTTGTGATTTTAATCACTATAAACATGGTGTTTTTGTGAAAAATATATGAACGATTTAGATTTATCCCGCTATTTGTTACTAAACTAACGAATTAAATATACACCTTTATATTTTTCCAAAAAAGAAATAAGCTAACCAAAATTTTGGATAGCTTATTTCTTTTTTTGTAGAGCGTGTTCAATTATTAAAAATGACGTTTATTTCATCCAATTTTAGCCAAAACTAATAACGAAAGGAGGTAGACAAAAATGAGATTACAATCTTTCATGATTAGTGCCCTTTCTTTTTTAGCTTCGGCATTAATCTTTTATACAGTTGGCTATGTCTTACTATTAGATTTGTTACCAAAGCATCTCTTTATTATTCTTATTATTCTTTCTGCTCTTATGATTTCCTATCTTATTACACGAAAATCGTTAAATGAGCCGTCTACCAAAACAAAATAATAGAGTGAACCTTTTAGGTTCACTCTATTATCATTTCCTAGGAAAGTTTTTGACTATCTTTGCAAATTCATTTTTTCACCATACTCTTTTACAATTTGAATAATATTTTGAAACGTACCTACTTTTTCTTTTTTATGATTCAATACTTGTAAATCATAATGATCATAATAAGTTTCTAATGCTTTTAACTGGGAAGTTGATGCCCCCTCTATAGGTACAGTAAGATTCACTTCATATTGTTTATATCCTTCTCTAACTTTTTCTCCTGCAATAGTTTCACTCATTTTCTTTCCGACTACCTGTTGCATTTTTTCAGGAAAGATCAATTGAAAATAATACTCCCCTTCTTTTTCTAAAGTTTTATATAAAGAATCCGAGATTGTATAAAATACTGTGTATTTTATTTTTTTCTCATCTGTTTTAATATGAAAAGCAGTAATTTGCATGTCCTTTTTTGTCACTTCTATTAAAGCGTTCACTTTTGTATCATCATTTTGTTGCTCAGTAGCACCTGGAAGTATAGATAAAAGTTGCTCTGTATCAGATTTTGTAAGCATATACGTCTCTTTTTCATCCTGCAGCCACCCTTGGCGAGATTCCCCTCTTAGCCATGCACGATATATTTTCTTCTTTCCGTTTTTCTCAATTTGGATTTCGTACTCTGGTTCTCCAAAACCCCCTGTTATTTGTTGTTTCTCAGCTTTATTAATAATATCTACCACTTTCTTTGCTTCCTCTTGCTTTAAAACCTTTTCAAGATTTCCTTTTTGTATAATTGTTACTTGTATACTTTCCTGCATAGGATTCACCGTCTCTTCTACTTGTTTTTTCTCCTTTTTTTGTTCAACTTGACTACACGATGCTAATAAAAAAAATAGTAAGAAAAACATCCATTTTCTTTTCAACTTTTTCCCTCCTATCTAGAACAATAAGAAAAGCTTATTGTTCTTGAAAATGAAACAAAAACGTTATGTATGATGAAATAAGATATACTAAATACGAAGGGAGGTTTTCACATGTCCATTAATTTTCATGATGCTCATAATAAGTACACCTACGCCACGCGAAAAGCAGATTCCTCTTGGTGTGAAATGATTCAAAATATAATTGATGTAAGTGGTAAAAACATAATTGATATCGGCTGCGGTGGTGGTATTTATACGAAAGAACTGGCTCTTATGAGAGCTAGCAAAGTCATCGGCTTCGATTTCTCAAAAAAAATGTTGCAAGCGGCAACAGAAAATTGCGCTTCCGTCCCAAACATCTCATTTATTCATGGTGATGCCCACCATATGCCATTTGCTAATGAAACTTTTGATATTGTGGTTTCTCGTGCTGTTATCCATCATTTACAAGACATCCCGAAATTTTTACAAGAGGCCTCACGTATCTTAAAGAAAAATGGAATGCTCATTCTTCAAGATCGTACCATTGAAGATTGTACAATTCCTGGAAGCCCAGAACATATTCGTGGGTATTTCTTCTCCATCTATCCTAAACTCATTCAAATAGAGGAAAAGCGAAGACCAAAAGCAACGCACATACAACAACTAATCGCACAAAACGGCATGTATCCACTTCCCCTTCAAACAATGTGGGAAGTGCGAAAAATCCATGATTCTATTGAAACATTATTACAAGATTTATCACCACGCACAGGCCGATCCATTTTATACGAATTAACAGACAATGAACTTTCTCAATTACTCCATCACATTCACTCTAAACTAAACAATATAGCTCCGATTATTGAACAAGATCGTTGGACTATTTGGAGTGCCACAAAATTTTAAGAAAGCCTCACATAATTTTGTGAGGCTTTCTCCTTTCATAACCTAATTTTGCAACATTCTTGATACCCTCCACTTCTGGCCTGTGCACTTCCACACTTTGGACATACTAAGTATCTGGATTGACTTGTCAACAAACTTCCTTTTTGAAAAAGTAACACTTCTGCTTGTTTAAATGACCGCGAATAATATAACCATATGAAACCACAAATTACTATAATTCCGAACAATACACCCATCGCAAGCATTTCCGTCACCTCTTTTTGGTTTGTTCTTTCCAGCAAGTGGATTGTAGTATTATTCTCTATTAATAAAAAAGATTCCTGCCTTCCTGTTCTAATTGTCATATTTATCAAAAAATTTTTACATAACCTCTATACTTTTACGTACTTTTTACAAAAGATTCCCTTCCACTTCTCATACAATAAAGTGAAACGTCCATCAGTAAGGCTTTTCTTCATCCCTCACTGATTATCAACTCTCACCAATCGGGTCTTTACGGGCAGTAAGTAAAAATCCACACCCTAAAATAATTTTAATTGAGGAGTGTCAATATGAACTATTTCTTATTACTCCCTTTTCTTATCAAACTAATTTTTTCTTTTCTATCCCCTTCTTCTCCACCTACCGACGTATCCGTGCAAATTCTCGGCCTCAATGATTTCCACGGCCAATTAAATACGACTTCAGCGTTGCACGATAAAGCTGTAGGGCGTGCTGATTACATATCTGCTTACATTCAATCCTACCGCGATAAAAACCCTAACACCTTACTTGTTCATACAGGAGATATGATTGGTGGGAGTCCTCCGATTTCAGCACTTTTTCATGATGAACCAACGATGGAGTTTTTAAATAATCTTCAATTTGATGTTGGTACAATAGGAAACCATGAGTTCGATAGGGGTCCCATTGCTCTGCAACAACTAATTAATGGCGAATCCGTTACACAAACAAGTTCATTTTCAGGTAGCTCCTTTCCTTATATATCCGCAAATATTGTATACAGTGAAACGAATCAACCACTCTTCCCCCCCTATATAATTAAATGGATTGATGGGATTCCAATCGCCTTCATCGGCGTTTCTACAAACGATACTCCTTTTTTAACAATGTACAACGATATGTCTTCTATTCGTTTTTTAGATGAAGCTTCTTCGATTAATCTTTATGTGTATCAACTACAAAAGAAAGGCATTCATGCATTTGTTATTCTTGCCCACCTAGGTGGTAATACGACAGAAAGTAATACAAATGGACCTTTAGCTGATTTAGCTAATCAAATAGATCCTGATGTTGATATCATTTTTGGTGGCCATACCCACTCCTATATAAATGGAAATGTGAACGGCAAATTGCTTGTTCAAGCCTACTCATACGGAAAAGCATTTTCAAACGTCACCTTTACATTAAATCGTAAAACGAAAGATATTACGAAAAAAGCGGCAACAATTGTCCCTGTCTATCAAAATGCAATTTCTCCTGATTTACACACAAGAAACTGGATAGATTCTTACGCCTCAAAAATCCAATCTAAAGTAGAGGAACAACTCGGAATAACGGACCATGAGTTAACTCGTAATCAAAATGAACACGGCCAATCAAATTTAGGAACAGTTCTCGCAATAGCCCAGCGCCAAACTATGCAGGCGGATATTGCTTTTGTAAATCCTGGGAGCATCCGGCATAATTTAAAAAAAGGAACAATTACATGGGAAGATACCTTCCTCATACAACCATTCGGCAACAAATTAATTAAAATGTATTTGTCTGGAAAAGAAATTCGAAACGTCTTGCAAGAGCAATGGAAAGAAGAAACTCGCATGCTACAAATTTCAGGGATTCGTTATAGTTGGAAAAATAACATCGTCCAAACAATTTCATTAGATGACGGAACACCATTACGCGATGATCAAATATACTCTGTAGTAGTCAATTCTTTCTTAGCAAATGGAGGAGATAAATTTTTGACATTTAAAGAGGGCAGAAATCGCTCCGAAGGCCCGACAGATCAGGAAGCTTTTGCAAATTTTATTCGTTCTATTTCTCATATAGATACACTCCCTCAAAATTTTTTACAGAAAATCTATTGACTTTATGAAAAAAACATGTAAAAATACTGTCAGAATACTTGAACAAAATTCATTGACGAGAACGAGTACGTTATATAAAGCTGTTCCCCAGAGAGTTGGCATCTTGCTGAAAGCCAACGTACAGCTCGTAACCGAAAATCATCTCCGAGAAGTAGAACCGAAGGATGTAGTAAGTTCTTACCGGTCGTCCCCCGTTACAAGGAACACGTATCATGTTGTACGTTGCAAAGCCGCATACATATAGATGTATTTCTACGTGTATGAACTAGGGTGGTATCGCGGGTAAATATAACTCGTCCCTTTTTAAGGGGCGAGTTTTTTGTGTTCTTACGAATGAATTTTTATAAAAGGAGGAAACACAATGAACACTGTATCAAAAAAACATGTTTTTTTCACAGGTCTTATGCTATTTTCTTTATTTTTTGGAGCAGGTAATTTAATTTTCCCTCCAATGCTTGGACAAAACGCTGGTGAAAACTTCTGGCCAGCAATGCTCGGGTTTTTACTAACAGGAGTTGGCTTACCGTTATTAACTGTTATTGCAATCTCTCTTTCAGGAAATGGAATGCAACAACTTGCAAGTCATGTCCACCCTTTATTTGGAATTTTATTTACAGTAGTTGTATATATTGCAATTGGCCCTTCCATGGGAATTCCACGTGTCGCTAACGTCGCTTACGAAATGGGTGTTAGTTCTTTCTTACCAGAAACAATTCGTACTAGTAGCTTATCCTTATTTATATATACGGTCATTTTTTTCACTATCGTATTTTGGCTTAGCTTAAATCCTTCTAAACTCGTTGATCGTATCGGAAATGTGCTAACACCTATTTTACTATTCTCTATTTTCTTATTGTTTGCAAAAAGTGTTTTCACACCACTTGGAAATTCAGGTCCAGCGATGCAAGAGTATCAAACTTCTCCTATTTTCAAAGGATTTATGGAAGGATATTTAACAATGGATACAATCTCGGCACTTGCATTTGGGATTATCGTCGTGAATGCAATTCGCTCAAAAGGTGTAGAAGATCGTAAAGCTGTTGCAATTGCAACGACAAAAGCAGGACTTATTGCAGCTACAGGGCTCGTACTCGTATATGGAGCACTTGGCTGGCTAGGTGTAACTAGTGTTTCACTTGGATATGCAAAAAATGGCGGTCAATTACTAACTGTTATTGTACAACAGTTATTCGGCCCATATGGCCTTGCCTTATTAGCGGTTATCGTTACACTGGCTTGTTTAACAACATGCGTTGGACTTGTATCAGCATGTAGCCAATATTTCTCAACATTATTTACAAAATTTTCTTACAAAGGAATAGCAGGTATCATTTGTGTATTAGGACTTCTAGTAGCAAACCTAGGCTTAACAAAAATCATTGCAATCTCTGTTCCAATTTTACTAGTTGTATATCCAATTGCTATCGTACTCGTACTATTATCATTACTCCATAAGTACTTTGGTGGTTACCGTTCTGTTTATGTTGGTGCTTTAATCGGGGCTGCAGTAATAAGTATGTTTGATGGGCTAAAGCAAGGAAATGTATCTGTTACATTCATTACCTCTTACTTTGAATTCATTCCATTTTATAATGAAGGAATTGGTTGGTTATTACCAGCGATTGCTGGAGCAACAATCGGGCTTGTAGTCGCAAAATTAAAGAGCACAAAACCAATACCACTAACTGAAACTCCTTCTGAACCTAAAGTGTCTTAGTGAAAAACTCCCGATTAAGGGAGTTTTTCACACTTGGTAGGAAGTATGATTGAAACTACTTATTTTATACGCTTTCGTATAATACTCAAGGTTTGTATCAACTGTTTCTACTTTCACAACATCATAGCAATCTGTTTGTTTTACTAGAAATAAATAATATTCTTCTGTCGCTTCAATTATCGCAATACAACCTGTTTCAATATCGTATTGCACCTTAAGTGCTTGCAATGCATTCACGTAGTTTCCTAACTTTTTATTTTTACCCATTTCAAATACTGTTTGAACTAACATACACAATCTCCCCCTTTATATGTACTATTTCTAATCGAATGATAACGCTTACAAATGAATGCATCAATAACGTAAAACTTTAATCAGTGGGGTTTTCTTCATCCCCCACTGATTATTAACTCTCACCAATCGGGCTTTTACGGGCAGTTGCTCCACCCCTAGCCTCTTTGCTTTCACTGAATTTTGAGGTGGAGATCTTACTGCCCGTAAATAGCGAAATAAAGGCAACTTCCACCAATGAAACAAGTCATATACAGTGGAAGCCACATTTTATTTCGTTAATTGATGTCGAAATGCATAAATAACAGCCTGTGTACGATCGCTTACATTCAACTTGTTTAATATATTACTTACATGTGTCTTTACGGTTTTTAATGCAATAAATAACTCATCCGCAATTTCTTGATTACTCTTTCCCTCTGCAATTAATAATAAGATTTCAAACTCTCGTTCTGTTAAATCTTCATGAAGTGGCTGTTCTTTCTTTTGACGCATACGGGACATCATTTTCCCAGTAACTTTCGGCTCAAGTACTGTTTCCCCATCATAAGTCGCTCGTACTGCATCTGCGATATCGCTCGCTCTTGATGTTTTTAATAAATAGCTCGTTGCACCTGCTTCAATAACAGGATATAGTTTTTCATCGTCTAAAAAACTTGTCACGACAACTATTTTTGCTTCCGGCCATTCTTGAATAATGGCACGCGTTGCCTCAACACCATCCATTTCATCCATAACAAGATCCATTAAAATAATATCTGGCTTTAATGCTAATGCTAATTCTGAACCTTTTCTCCCATTTTCAGCTTCGCCAACCACTTCGATATCCGGCTGAGTTGATAAATACGCTGATACACCCATCCGCACCATTTCATGATCATCTACAAGCAGTACTTTAATCATGCTACTCCCCCTCTCTCTCTATTATAATTGGTACTTTCACTTCAATTTGTGTACCTTTATTCGGAAAACTTAGTACCTTTAGTGTTCCACCAATTTCATGAACACGCTCTTGAATAGACCTCAGACCATATGATCCAGCTTTATTGACACCTACTTCAAACCCAACACCATCATCAATGATTTTTAAAATTGCATATTGATCGATTTGACGAAGACGAACTTCTGTTTTCTTTGCCTTCGCATGCCGTAACGTATTGGATAAAGCTTCTTGCACAATACGGAATAAATGATCTTCCACACCTTTTTTCAATTGAATTGGCTCAATCAACCATTCAATTTTCATATGCTGTTTTCTTGAAAGCTCTGTTAGTAACTCTTCTATACCTTCTGTTAATTTTTTACCTTCAAGTTGTACAGGACGTAAATGAAGCAGCAATGCTCTCATTTCTGATTGTGCATTTACGACCATATTTTCCACAAGCTGCAATTGCTTTTTTGTTGTTTCTGGAATTTGAGCCACCTGTTCATTAATAGCTGACATCATCATAGACATTGCAAAAAGCTGCTGACTCACTGAATCATGCAGTTCTCTAGCTAATCGATGCCTTTCTTGAGAAATAGCTTCTTGTCTCATCTCTTCATTCCAATGAGCTCGTTCATTCGTTACTTTTTGAAATAATCCGGCTTGTTCCTCTAATCGCTTAGCAAGCGCAATTACCTTTCTCTCTACTTCATGAAATTCATCCTCTGCAGTAAACGAAACGTCTTTTGGAAAATTACCTCGCTCTACTTCAAATAAAAAAGTATTTAAACCTTGAATACGCTGCTGCATATAGTAACCAATTGCATATCCAACAATTCCTCCAATAAGAAGACTTGTGCTCATAATGAACAAGCTAATTGGAACAGAAGCAATGGATTCTTTCCACAATAAATCGTATACATCTTCTCTACTTTTCCATACATATACAATCGTACAAATAATTGCAATACTAACAGAAGATAACATAGAGTAACGAATATACATCCATGAAATATTCTTTTGCTTTTTCATTATACTTTCCTCACTTCCGTATCGCCTACGACAAGCGAAGAAATTATTTTAATACGCCGAGGAGCTTCCCTATACTGTTCTGTTTTGAATGTAACATTTCGATTAAATCCTGTCTCTTCATGTCCTGGAAGTAATACTCTACCAACAATAACAGAATGATTTAAAGATAATTCAATATCGTACGGAACATACAAACGAATGTTACCAATAACGCCACGAATAACGATAACCGTTTCTCCTTCAGGAATCATCGCCGTCGTCAAGTCAATTTCAACATCACCGACTCCGTACTGGACATTAATATCCTCTAATTCATAAATATGATCCATCATTCTTACGTTACCTACCATCATATTTTTAAGATATGGTTCTGTACGATAGATTTGTTTTTCTTCATCTATATATCCTTTTTCCTTAATTTCTACCTGTACAGTTTTTGGCTTCTGCTGTCCTTGTATAAGCTGATAACCGATGAAAGCTAAGCAAGTAACTACAACAAGTACGAAGGCTGCTGATGAAAACAGGAAGAATAAAAAAATAAGTCCTCCGACAAATAAAAACACATTACCTCTCACATAGCGATTCTTTTTCCGATAATGTCTTCCGAACATAATCATAATAAATGCAAAAATAAGAGCACCCGGTTCAAAATGTCCGAGAATCATATCAAGAAAAAGACCAAATCCAAATATGATGAGGAGCATCCCCACTAGTTGTGATTTTGAAAATTGTTTCTTCATTTCAGCTCCCCTCCTTCTTGTCACATATAAATAGAAGAAAAAGGTATTGCTTTCCAACACCTTTTCTTCTATCACTATATCATAAGCTCGTTTTATAATGTACTACAATTATTTTGTTACTTCTTTTGTTAAGGATACTTCATCCTTTTCTTTCATTTCACGCTCAAGCTTTGCAATTTTCATATCAAATGTATCACGCTCATGATCTTCATTCATGCGAAGTTCTAAATCACGAATGTGATCTTCAATTTCTTCAAATCGTAAGAATGGGTTGTTCTCATCCATTTTATGAAGAGCTGTATTCATGCGACGGTTCGCATGAGCCATGTTTTCACGTGCCATTAATTCCATACGCTTTGCATTCATTTCTTTTAGTTTATTTTTCATTTCAGAAAGACGTCGTTCTAACTCATCGATTTGCTCCACTACACCTGCATACATTTCTTCTAGTCGAGCTACTTGCCCTTCATAATATGCTACTTCTTCTAATGCACGTTCATGCAATTGCATTTCCCCTGCTTCTTGTGCAATTATCGCCTGTTTTGATCGCTTATTTACGAAATAACGAGCCTGCTCAAGTTCACGAGCAAAATTAGATTTTAGTGTTTTATGACGCTGAATTAATTTTTCAATTTTTGTTACTTCACGCTCGCTATCGCGTAAATATTGATTTAACATAGCGATTGGATTTTTTCTTTCTTTCTCATCTAAAACATTATGAAAATCTGCTAAAATTGCATCGCGTACACGTCCGAATAAAGATTGTTTCATTATAATCTTCCTCTCTTCTACTTTATGATTTAAATTGTTTTATATTAGTTTTTCATTAACTTGTTCCACTCATCTTCAAAGTTGCTATATCGTTTAGAGCCTTCTGAAGCAGAATCAACTACTACATCTTTTTCTTTTTTCCACTCACGGTATCCATAGTATAGAACTACTAATGCTACGATACCGATTAATGCTGGGGAATGGGAAAGGGCAATTGACAAGCCGATTAAACCGCCAATACCCCAAACTAACTTTCCAAAAAATGATTGTGCTCGCACAAATGATTTATAGCTCCAGTACACAATCCCTGCTCCAATTGCGAATCCTACAATACCAGCAAGACTACCAAGAGCAATCAAAGCCAAAATACCGGCCGCGATAAACGCTAAAAATTGTTTCATCTTGTGCTTGCCTCCCTTCGATTTGATACTCTTATCTTAACTATTTTTTTGACTTTCCATAACGAGCTTAAGAACCGTTTTCGAATCAGACTTAAGACCTATTCCGGGTCAGCCCTACATTAATATGCATATAAAGTTAAACAAAGCGTATATACGCTTCATAAAGAAAAGAGGATGCCTTATATAAGACATCCTCTTCTTTACGCTGTTTTATGATATTCTTTTTTTTCCGCTACCTTCGAAAACCGCGGAAAACCAATTAAAATGGAGACTATACCACATACTCCAACTAAAATTGGATAAAACGCATATGGTAACAGTTCAATTGGAGATAATGCGGCAAATCCTGCTGCTGTTAACATTTGTGCACCGTACGGAATTAATCCTTGTATGCAGCAAGAGAAAAGATCTAACACACTCGCTGATTTTCGTGGATCAATTTCATATTGATCGGCAATATTTTTTGCAAGCGGTCCTGTGAAAATAATAGAAATTGTGTTATTCGCTGTACACATATTCGTCATACTCACTAAACCGGCGATTCCAAACTCCGCGCCTTTTTTCGAACGAATATTACGTGTTAATATATCCATTAAATATTGAATACCACCATTATATTGAATGAGTTCAACCATTCCACCGATTAAAATTGCTAGTAATACTAACTCCATCATACCGCCAATGCCAGTCGTTACACTTTTAAAGAAACTCGCTAATGTATAACTTCCATCTATTAGGCCGATAATGCCAGATAATACAGTTCCACCTGTTAATACGATGAGCACATTCCATCCAAGCAACGCTGTAACAAGTACACCTGCGTATGGTAAAATTTTCACCCAATCAAACATATGAGCTTTAATTTCTGTATGATTCCCTAATGTAATAACTACTAATAGTACAATCGTTATAATTGCAGCTGGCAGTACAATTAAAAAGTTCGTTTTAAACTTATCTTTCATTTCTGTTCCTTGCGAACGAACAGCTGCAATTGTCGTGTCAGAAATAAATGATAGATTGTCACCAAACATTGCCCCACCGACAACTGTTGCCATCGTTAACGCAATAGAAATATCTGTTTGCTGGCTAATCCCTACAGCAATTGGTGCTAACGCTGCAATAGTTCCCATCGAAGTTCCCATCGCTAGTGAAATAAAGGCCCCTATAACAAAAATCCCAGCAACGATAAACCCTTGCGGTAAAATAGACAGTGCTAAATTAACTGTAGAGTCAACTCCACCCATTCCTTTTGCTGTTTCAGAAAACGCACCAGCAAGTACAAAAATCAACACCATAATCATAATATCCGGATTACCAGCCCCTTTGGCAAACCGTTCAACTTTCACTGTAAAGCTTTCCTTACGATTCATCACTAACGCTGTTCCTACAGCTATTAAAATCGCAACAAGTATCGGCAATTTATAGAAATCACCTGTAATAATGCCAGAACCAATAAATAGCCCCAAAAATATTCCAAGCGGTAATAACGCCAAACCATTCCCTCTCGTTTGTTTCAAAATAACATCTCTCCCTATTTCTAAACTATTTCTAAACCTTTTCTATTCAATAACAAAAGACCTCTTCCGAAAAGAAGAGGTCTTATAATTCTATAAGAAACACTCTCCTCATCTTTCAAGCACATGCTTGCTGGATTTGGCACAGCACTCCATCGTGAGTCCGCTGCCGAGGCATCGTAGGGCCAGTCCCTCCGCCTCTCTTTATAAGAAGGTTTCATATTTTATTTTTAATAATAATTTCTTTCCTAACTTTACTCGCTTACAAATCAAAAGTCAATTATTATTTGTATAAAAACAGTTGGTATTTTTTTGATATTTATACAAAAACACGAATAAATCAGCATAAAGAAAGGAAAATAGTCATTTTAATTTTTGAATTTCTTTTTCTAAAATTGCAATCCAAGGAAGCTTTTCTTTTTCAATTTCCTCCATAAGCCATTTGGCCGTATCCCACGCTACATTATGTTCTTCTTCAGAAATATCTCCAGCTATATACGCTTCTTCTAATTCATCTTCATCCAGTAAATATACCTCACCGTTAGGTAATAACACTACATCCAAATATAAATCGTCGAAATAGGGCATACCTCGCCCATCTATTCTAAATTTTTTTGCCACATCAATATAATACTGCACTAAGTTCTTCTTTTCATCGAGCATAGCTGTAATCGCAAAGTTCTTATCATTTATAAAATACTGCACCCATGTGTATCCATCATTTACAATGCAAAGTTCTTGATTATTATATTGCTTGTAACTAGGCTCTGTCACTTTGGGCGTATGCAGTATCCCTAACATTCCTTGCTCTATGATCTTCACTTCATATGTTTTCTCTATTAGCCGTTCCCAGGACGAACCATCTCCGTATTTCCGTTTCATTATTCTCTCTCCTTTACTATGCAAAAAAGCCCCCACATCTTATGTGAGGGCTTTTACGACAATTATTACGCTGCTTGTTTCTCTGAAATCTCTTTTAAATAGGCTTGTCCTTTTGCATCGTCATATTGACCTTCCCACTTAGACATAACAACAGCTGCTAAAGAGTTACCTACAACGTTAACTGCTGTACGAGCCATATCTAAAATACGGTCAATACCTGCGATAAATGCTAAACCTTCTGCTGGAATACCTACTGTACCAAGTGTCGCTAATAGTACAACGAATGATACTCCTGGTACACCGGCAATCCCTTTAGATGTAACCATTAATACAAGTAATAATGTAATTTGTTGTGTAATGGATAAATCAATACCGTACATTTGCGCTAAGAAAATTGCCGCAATCGCTTGGTATAGCGTCGATCCATCTAAGTTAAACGAGTAACCAGTTGGAATAACGAAAGATGTAATTGCTTTCGGACAACCGAATTTCTCCATTTTCTCCATCAGTTTCGGTAAAACCGTTTCTGAGCTCGCAGTAGAATACGCTAAAATCAGCTCATCTTTTAAAATTTTGAAGAATTGGAAAATATTAATCCTGAATAATTTTGCCGTAAGTCCTAATACAACTACGACGAAGAAAATCATGGATCCATAAACGACGATTACTAATTTCCCTAACGGAATTAATGAAGCTAAACCAAATGTAGAAACTGTAACACCGATTAATGCGAATACACCAAATGGTGCGAACTTCATAACTTGGTTTGTTACGTAAAACATTGCATCTGCTACGCCTTGGAAAAATTGAAGAACCGGTCGTCCTCTTTCACCAACCGCCGCAACTCCTAAACCAAATAGTACAGAGAAGAAAATAATGGCAAGCATATCGCCATCAACCAATGATTTCATAATATTCGTCGGAACGATATTTACAAATGTATCTGCAAACGAATGACTTTGCACTTGAGCTGTCGTTTCTGCATATTTAGAAATATCAGTCTTTGTTAATTGATCCATATTCACGCCTTTTCCTGGTTGAAAAATATTCGCTACCAGTAGGCCAACAACAATCGCAATCGTTGTAATAATTTCGAAGTAAATAATTGTCTTTCCGCCTAATCGACCTAGCTTTTTAACATCACCAACTCCTGCAACCCCAACAATGATGCTCGCTACGACGATTGGTACAACAATCATTTTAATTAATCGGATGAAAATATCACCAATTGGTTTTAAGTATCCTACCACTGTGCTATCGCCATAAAAAATTGCCCCAACTGCAATACCAAGCGCAAGACCTATTAAAATTTGCCATGCAAGTCCTATCCTTTTCATACTTGCTGCAACCCCCTTCTTAGATGCATTAACTCTCCCCTTCTCTTGTTCTATGAAACTAAGAAATTAAGAGTATTACATATTATTCGACAATTCACTACATTTTGTCCCTGTTAAAAATCATAAATCAAAAAATGAAATCTGACAACAAAATAAATTTGTGTGAATACAAATAATTTTCTTGACAAAAATAAAACTCATGTCAGAAAACCTAACATGAGAACGATTCCTCACTATTCACTTATAGATTTTAAAACAAAGCTTTATTGTGTAAAATGAAATCATTTTTATTCATTTTATGTGCTGCTAAAATTAAAAAATTCGATTCTTAATACCAATTTCAACTTTACAATTAGACGACAAACTCTCCTAAAATATTCTTAATTCCGACAATACTTAGCAATTTTATAAAATTTTCTTTACAGTATGATTACAACAATAGACACCCTTCTTCTTCTTATGATATATACATTCATAGGGAAAGGAGCTAGACAACAATGAAAAAATTTGCAACTTTCAGCGTTTTAGCAGCAGGAACTATTTTTGTTTCTCCGTTACTTTCACCAGTACACGCGGAAACAAATCAAGATAAATTATCTACAATTGAATCAGAATTAGAAGGACAACAAAGCGACTTACAAAATAAATCAGCAGAGAAAGAACAAATTGAAAAAGAAATACAAGAATTACAAAAAAAGATTGATGAACTAACTATTTCTATTAATAAAAATGAAGCTGATTTAAATGATACAAAGAAAGAAATTAGCAAGACTCAACAAGTCATTGCTGAGAAAAAGAAACATATTGAGCAATTACAAATCAACATAGATACACGTCAAGATGTCATTAAACAACGACTGCAATCTATGCAAGAAAAACCTCGCACAAATATCATTACGGAAGTGTTAACAAATTCAAATAACATCGCAGATCTTGTTGACAATATATATTCCGTAAGTTTGATTTTAAATAATGATACCGATATTGTAAAAAAACAAACAAGTGATCAAGAGGCTGTAACAGCAGAAAAAGAGGCTGTTGAGAAAAAGGAACAGCAATTAGAGGAATCCAAACAAAAATTAGAACATAAGCAACAAGAATTGCAAGCGAATCAACAGCAGCAACAAGCGCTCATTAACGATTTACATACGAAAGTATCCAAAGTAGATTCTGAGATTGAGGGATTAGAAGAATCGAAAAGCATTTTAGAAAATCAACGACAAGCGGTTCAAAAAGCAATTGAAGAAGAAAAACGAGCGGAAAAAGCTCGTAAAGCTGAAGAGGCACGCAAGGCAGAGGACGCAAAAAAACAATCTGCACCAACACCGCAAGATACGAACAAAGGTGGATTTATTAAGCCAGCCGCTGGTTCAAAAACTTCTGGATTCGGCGCTCGTTCCCTAGATAATCATAAAGGCATTGATATCGCAGCCGCTGGAACAGTTCCAATTATCGCCGCTGCAGACGGTGTTGTTATTCGTTCCGAATTATCATCCAGTTATGGAAACGTCGTTTACTTATCACATCGTATAAACGGAAAAACTTATACAACAGTATATGCTCATATGAGCAGCCGTTCTGTATCTAATGGACAAACTGTAAAACAAGGTCAACAATTAGGATTTATGGGAAACACCGGTCAATCTTTCGGACAACATTTACATTTTGAACTTCATATTGGCGAATGGAACGTGGGTAAAACAAATGCAGTTGATCCTTCTAGTTATATCGGATTATAAAGTGAAACTTTAATCATTGTTTTTTCCTCCGCATGTGGAAATTTTGAGGCATGGGTTTTACTGGCGGATAAATAGAAGACTCGGTACATACCGAGTCTTCTATTTATCCCGAAAGCAATGGTTTTGTCCCCAAAATTATTTTTAACACTTTATAGGCATTTTACATAAACTAAAACAAAATGCCTATTCATCTAGGGGGGATACACATGAATACAGAACAACAAGCAGAACTACAAGAAGCCCAAGAAACATATGTTGGCCGATTATTTACGCTTGGTAGTGCGATCCTATTTTTAATTGGTTCCGTTATATCAATTGCTACAGCTTATAAAACATATACTCGTTTATTAAAAACATCTGCATCACAATAAATTGAAACTTTAATCAGCGAGAGTATTACTGTCCGTGAATAGCGGGATAAAATAAAAAAGGCAGGGGAATCTCCCCTCGCCTTTTTATTTTGCAAACATCTTAAATATACCAATTGCATTTAAAAATACGATTACTACTGTAATTGGAATTATATAACGTAGTAAGAAAAACCAAATGTTAAATAATGTTTTTCCCTTTGTTTCTATAACTTCTAATTCTTTCATTAGTAAATCTTTACTCATTTTATTCGGTACAAACAATGAAATTGCTAGTACCCCTAACGGCAGCAATACATTACTTACCGTAAAGTCCACTAAGTCAAAAAATGTTTTTCCGAAAACTTTTACATCACTCATAATTCCAAATGATAGTGCAGATGGAATTCCAACCGCAAAAATTAGTAATCCAATAACAAATGATGCCGAAGGACGTTTTTTCTCATTATCTTTCGCTACAGATGCAACAACAATTTCAAGCATCGAGATTGCAGAAGTTAAGGTTGCAAAGAAGAATAAAATTAAAAACATAATAAAGAAAAATTGTCCGAATGGTATTTTCGCAAATACAGCTGGAAGAATAATGAACAATAAACCTGGTCCTTCTGTCGGTTTAACCCCTAATGCGAAAATCGCCGGGAAAATTGCTAGTCCCGCAAGCACTGTAATAAAAATCGTTAAGCTTACAATTGATGTTGCTGATTTCGCTAAATGCTCCTCTTTCTTTAAGTATGAGCTGTATGTTACCATTACCGAAGCACCTACTGTTAGTGAAAAGAAAGATTGTCCCATCGCATATAAAATCGTATCGGCTGTTAGCTTTGAAAAATCCGGTTTTAAGAAAAACTCTACACCAGCCCATGCACCATCAAGTGTAAGAGCACGAATAATAATAGCAATAAACAAAATAAATAATAGCGGCATCATATACTTACTTGCCTTTTCGATTCCTTTTTCTACACCTTTACTTACAACAAAAATAGTACAAAGCATAAAGATTAACTGAGCACCTACTGCGCTAGCAGGATTCGAAATTGTTTGTTCAAACAATTTTCCATATTCAACTGCCCCACTCCAAAAGCTTCCTGTCACACTATAATATAAATATAATAAAATCCATCCACCTACGACGCTATAAAAGGATAATACACTAAAACAAGTGACAACACCCATACGACCAATCCATGGATATAATTTACTATTTGGTACTAACAATTTATATGCAGTAACCGCTTCTTTTTGTGTACTACGACCAATAACAAACTCTGCTAAAAGAAGAGGCATACCAATAAATAAAGTTAATAATAAGAAGACTAGAAAAAACGCTCCCCCTCCGCCATTACCTGCAACGTACGGAAACTTCCATATCGCTCCAAGTCCTACTGCGGCTCCGGCTGCTGCGAGTACAAAACCTATTTTCGATGTCCATTGCTGTGTTTCTTTCATTGTAAATTCTCCTTTTCTGAACATTTCCGCTTTTCTTAATTATACACTTTCATTTCATACTCGCACACCTCCTTTAGAAAATAAAAAAGCCCCCTACACGCTACTATGCATGTAGAGGACGATATATGTAATAATACCGTGGTACCACCTCGATTGGATTAAACAATCCCACTTGTTCAGGTACAGGAAAAATTCCGATACCCTATCCTTGTAACGGCGGAACCCGGGGTGCCTACTAAATAGTTCAGCATACCTCTCGCAAGCCCATTCTGTATATTTTATCGTACCAGGCTCACACCTTATCCCAGCTCTCTGAACGCATCAAATATACGTACTCTTCTTGCTCATCGATTTCATCTATTGAAGTTACTTGTGATTATAGAGTAGATTGCTATATTTGTAAAGAGGAATTTAATTTGTCCGGCTATATAAAAGGATCTGACCGCTTCTACGCATGGCCGGATGCTCTCTTCCACCTAAAAAGAAAGGTTTATCTCAGTTTTTCAATTTATATTTTAAGCAATACGTGTATTCTATTCTACACATACTCTTTCAGCTAACTCTTGTAAAAACCTTCCTCTTTTCTGCTGGTTTCGAATATACTCAAGCTTCAACACTTCTTGCAATAAAATATTCTGTTGTCTTTTTTCTAGTCGTAATTGTTTCACCTTCATCCTTACTTCATATAAGAAATCAAGATAGTCTTCATATGTCTCATCATATTTCATCGCAATATCATCCCGAATTTTTTTCGCAAGTTTTGGACTTGCACCTCCAGTAGAAACGGCAACATTGAGCTTTCCTCTATGCATAGTTGCTGGAAAATGAACATTTCCACTTTCAGGATTAGTAATCACATTCACAAGCTGGTTTAATGATGCATCTTGTGCAATATGCTCATTTAATATTGCATCACTTGTAGCTGCTACTACTAAAAATGCATCTTCTAGATCACTTTTTTCATAGTCTTTTTGAAACCAGTGAATTTTCTTTGATTCTACAAGCTTCATTAAACTCTTATCTAAACCACGACTCACTACTACTATATTCGCTCCTTCTTTTAGTAAAGGCGCGATTTTAAATGATGCCACTCGGCCACCACCAATGACAACAACTCGTTTATTTCTAATTCGAACTGTAAGTGGGTACACGCTCATCTCCCCTTAAAATTTCTTCCGTTTTCTGAATCAACATTTCTTGAAATACATGATTTTTCCCCAAATAGGGACATACATGTATACTCGAATAACTATAATTGCGAACCTCTCGTTCAATATGTTTCATTAACAATCCTGTAAATAGTAGGTAAGGAAGAACAACGATGTTCTCATTAGCTCGGTTTACAACTGCTTTTAACTTTTCCTCAAATCGCGGCTCCGCTGCAGCTAAATAACATACTTCTACCTTTCCAACTTTCTCTTCTTGTTCAAACAAAAAAGCAATACGCTTAATACCTTGTAACGTCTCAGGATCACTACTGCCCCTTGCAACAAGCAATAGGGTCACTTCATTTTCATACTCTTTAATGCCACTTCCCTTATACGCAGCCGATACGAGTGATTCCGAAACACCAAACGGATTCCCGTAAGTCATTACAATGTGAGGATATTTATTTTTCATTTTTTTTAACTCATTTGGGATATCTTCTTTCACATGCCCTGCTGCTAATAAAAAGACCGGAACAACAACAATTTCTGTTGCGCCTCTTCTTACGCAAGCAGCAAAGCCTTCTGAAATAAAAGGCTTTGCTAACTCTAAAAAACATAGCTCTTGAATAGGAGCTGATACACGATTCATACAAGAAGAAACAAAGTCTATCGCTTCCTCTTTCGCCTCTCGCAACCTACTTCCATGGCATATATATAACACAGCTTTCATTTTATAACACTCCGCTTACTGGATACGTAATGTCAGCCTGGCGTTCAAACCAATGAATTTTTTCACGAAAACGAACAACTTCTCCAATCACAATCATACTCGGATTTTGAATCCGCTCTTTTCCAGCAATCGTTACAATTGTTCCTAACGTTCCTGTAATGGTTCGCTGAGATGATGTAGTTCCCCACTCCACAATAGCAACTGGCGTATCTTCTCCTTTTCCATGTTTCAAAAGCTGTTCACATATATAAGGAAGATTGCTTACTCCCATATAAACAGCAAGCGTGTCAACACCTTTCGCTAAGCTTTCCCACTTCACTTCTTCTCCAGCCCCCTCTTTCCGATGCCCTGTCACAACAGCGAAACTTGCGCTCGCGTCCCGATGTGTAACAGGAATACCAGCATATGCTGAAGCAGCAATCCCAGCTGTAATACCAGGTACAATTTCAAACAGAATACCATGCTTTGCTAACGCTTCCGCTTCTTCACCACCTCTTCCGAATACAAATGGATCTCCACCTTTTAAACGGGTTACAATTTTTCCTTTTTTCGCATATTTAACAAGAAAAGCATGAATCGTTTCTTGTTTCATGGTGTGATAGTTTGGTAGCTTCCCACAATATATTAAGTCTGCATCTGACTTTGCATAAGAAAGTAATTCCTTATTTACAAGACGATCATATAAAATGACATCCGCTCGTTCGATACACTTTACCCCTTTTACAGAAATTAACTCTGGATCTCCCGGCCCCGCACCAACGATATATACTTTTCCCATCATCTCTCCTCATTTCTACTATAAGGTGAAACTTCCATCCCTATTACGAATAGAAGTTACTATATAAATCCATTTTGATTTTCCAACATATAAATCACTGCTATAAAGAACAAGAGGTGACCCGCACTCGTTTTCTCTCTTTGTTTTCACTCGACATGAGGCAAGAAGAGGAGCTGACCGCTGCTAGGCATGGTCGAATGCTCTCTCCCACCTAAAAAGAAAGGTTTGATATCGGTTTTTCAATTTGTATTACACTGTCTCCTGCTCATGAATGACAAATGCTGCACCTTTTCGAATCTTCTTCTTTTCATATAGAGAGATTTCCTTCACTTCTGGAAGCGGTAAAAAATACTTCTCTAATTCTACTTCCACAAGTTTAAAAGCCTGTTCTTCACTTTGCGCAACAACCACTACAGGAACAACACCATTTGCCAATACTGCTTCAAAACGATACAAATCCATATTGCTCCCTCCTAAGATGCAATCACTTCTTCTAAAATATGATTTAAGGCCCCTTGTAAATCTTCTATACCAACGCGTCCTACAAACTCATAAAATGTTTCAGCTGGCAGTTTATGTTCTTTAAAATATGTTAAAAACGATACAAGAACATTGGGAAGGTCTTCTCCATCAATCTTTCCTTTTAATTTTTGATTATAGACACCACCATCTAATAACGTACCACCTACATAAATTTCAAATGCTTCAACAATTCCTTTTTCTTTCGTTTTCAATTTCACCCCTTGCAAACCAATGTCCGCAATTTGTCTTTGTCCACATGAATTTGGACATCCTACCATATGAATACGAACCGGAACATCTAAAGCAAACTGTGTATCTAAATAATCTGCAATATTACGTAGTCTTTCTTTCGTTTCTACTAATGCAAGGTTACAATACTCAATACCTGTGCATGATACCGCATATCCGATGAAAGATTTTGGACTTGCAGAAATAGATTCAAATAAAGGTTCTTTTAACAGTCCTTCTACATTACCTTTCGGAACATTCGGAATAATGAGGTTTTGTGAGTTACATGTACGAATTTCACCATTTCCGTACTGTTTCGCAATTCTAGCAATTTCAAAGAACTCCTCAGAGTGTAAGCGACCAACCGGTACGTTAAAACCAACGTATGATAAATCCCCTTGTTTTTGCTTATGAACACCGTAGAAATATCCAGCATTCCATCCTTTTAAAGCACCCTTCCCCTTATCATGTAAATGTCCTGTATATTCTAATAATTTTTCTTTGAATTTTTCCGGTCCCCAATCCGCAACTAAGAATTTCAAACGTGCCAAATGTCGTTTTTCACGATATCCAAAATCACGGAAAACAGTAGCAATTGCAATCGCAACTGTTTTCACTTGCCCAGGAAGTATGAATAAATCTAGTTCTTGTGCTAAATACGGACGGGCAGATAACCCCCCGCCTACTCGTAAATGAAATCCCTCCACCGTTTTTCCATCAATCTCTTTTGTAGCCGGAATGAAGGCAGCACAGTTAATTTCAGCATTTGCTGCATTATATACGTTTGTACTGATCGACATTTTAAACTTTCGAGGTAAGTTTGAAAATTCTTCATTATGTTGAAAGAAATCATATACCTCTTTTACAATTGGTGCTGTATCAAATAGTTCATCACCATCAATACCAGCAAGGGGGTTCCCAATAATATTTCTTGTAATATCACCACAAGCTCCCGCTGATGATAATCCTACTTTTTCTAAGCGGTTAAAAATATCTGGTATTTGACCAATTTCAAGCCAATGGAATTGAATCGCCTGTCTTGTAGTAATATCAAGAACATCACGACCATAATCTTCCGCAATTGAAGCCAATACCTCCACTTGTTCATTCGTTAAAATACCAGAAGGAATATTAACGCGCATCATAAAATACCCTGCCTCTTTTGGACGTTGTAAATATAACCCCGCCCACTTAAATGAATCCCACTCTTCTTTCGGAATAGAATCAAATCCATTTTCAGCATAATACGGAATAGCTTTAAAGATTTCTAAGCCATCTTTTTCTAATTTCTTTTTCTCTGTAGCATTTAACTTTTCATTGTTTGCCCACACTTTGTCATAACTCATTTTTATTCCCCCTATATAAAGCTACGCTCTTGTAAGTAACCGATGATTTGTTCTGCACATTGTTCAATCGAATAAAGCTGCGTTTCTACAACCACTTCTGCTCCAAACGGCTCTTCATATGGCGAATCAATGCCGGTAAATTGCTTAATATCACCTTGCCTCGCTTTTTTATAGAGCCCTTTCGGATCACGTTTCTCACATTCTTCTATTGGACACTTTACAAACACTTCGAGAAATTCGTCCTTTTCAAGAATATCCCTTACTTGCTGGCGATCCACTCGAAATGGAGAAATAAATGCTGTTAATACAATTGTCCCTTGATCTACAAATAACTTCGCCACTTCACCAATACGACGAATATTTTCTGTCCGATCACTTTCGGAAAATCCTAAATCTTTATTTAAACCATGACGAATATTATCGCCATCGAGTACATAATTACCAATATTTTTTTCAAATAATTTTCGGGCAACCGCATTTGCTACTGTTGATTTTCCAGAAGCTGATAAGCCTGTGAACCAAAGGACAAAACTGTGGTGACCACTTTTCTTTCGTCTTTCCTCTTTTAAAACAGATGCTGTATGCCAAGTGATATTTGTTTCCATCCTACTCTCTCCTTATTTTGTAACGACTTCTTTTTGTAAACCACGAATTAATATTTCTATAACTTCTTTACGGCTAAATTCACTTGGTGGAATTTCTCCATTTCGCAACATTTCTCTTACTTTCGTCCCTGATAAAATAACATGTTCTTCTTTACTGTGCGGACATGTTTTTGTAGAGGCCATCGCCTCACATTTTGTACAGTAAAAACTATGTTCAAAGAAGAGTGGTGCAATCCCTAACTCTTCTACTGTAAAATTCGTAAAAATCTCTTGCGCTTCGTACGTACCGTAATAATTCCCTACCCCAGCATGATCACGTCCCACAATGAAGTGTGTACAACCAAAGTTTTTTCTAACCAGTGCGTGAAATATCGCTTCACGTGGTCCCGCATAGCGCATTGCTGCTGGAAAAACACTTAAAAAGACACGGTCACTCGGATAATAATTTTTCAAAAGCACTTCATAACTTTCCATACGTACATCAGCTGGAATATCATCTGATTTCGTTTCACCAACGAGCGGATTTAAAAATAAGCCATCTACAATTTCCAGTGCAGACTTTTGAATATATTCATGTGCACGATGAACAGGATTTCTCGTTTGAAAACCTACCACTGTTTTCCAGCCACGTTTTGCAAACTCTGCACGTGTTTCACTTGGATCTAAATGATAAGAAGCAAACTTATCATTTTCAAAACGCTTCACAAGCGTAATTGTTCCTCCAACATAAACATTTGGTCGATCATGTAACTTTTTCACACCTGGATGGGCAGTATCAGTCGTTTTATAAACAAGCAATGCTTCCTTGTCTTTATCCGGTGTAAAAATATCTTCTATTTGAATCACACCATATGTGGTCCTTTCTTTGACAAGACGAACCTCTTCACCAATTTTTAATTGCTTCGCCTTCTCTTCTGTTATTGGTAGTGTAATAGGTATACTCCATACATCACCACTTACTAAACGCATGTTTTCTATAACAGATTGATAATCTTTCTTCCCTAAAAATCCAGTAAGCGGGCTATAACCACCTATTGCAATAAGCTCTAAATCACTTAAAGCAATTTTGTCCAATTCAATTTCTTTTGTAATCCCCTTTATTTCATATGTTTCATCAATACGATTTACTAATATTTTGGTTTTACTCATTCCCCTGTCCGCCTCTTTCACATATATTTAAAATCAACCATGTCCTTATTGATCATGAAGGCCACATTCCGTTTTCATCTTTCCAGCCCATCGTCCATCCCTTGAATCTCGCCCCTCTCCCACAGGTAACGTACATTTTTCACACCCTATACTTGGGTAACCCATGTCGTGCAATGGATTATAAGGCAAATCATGCTTATATACATAACGCCACACTTCCTTCCACGTCCAATGAATAAGCGGACAAATTTTAATAGATTGGAAGCGGTGATCCTGATTTATAAACCTTGTATGTTTACGCGTTTCAGATTGTTCCCTTCTTAGCCCTGATATCCACGCTTTTCCATTCGATAAAGATTCTTCAAGTGATAAAATTTTCCTTAATTTACAACAAAGATTCGGATTATGTTCCCACAAACGATCCCCATGCTTTTTTGCTTGCTCCTCAAGTGTTAGCAAGGGTTGCTTTTCAATAATTTCAAGATCCGGAAACCTTTCGCGCACCCGTTTAATTAAATCGTATGTTTCTTGAAAATGAACGTTTGTATCTAAAAATACAACTTTTGCAGATGGATTTACTTGGTTTATAAGATGTAACAACACCATCCCCTCTACACCAAAGCTACATGCGTATACAATTTCATTTTCATAATGTTTATAGGCCCACTCTAATACTTGTAACGCTCCTTTTGTTTCATCTTTCTCAAAAAAAGAAACGAAATCCTCTTTCCACGTTTCATACGTCAGCATGTTCTCCCCCCCTGTAACGCAAAAAGACGGTTTTAACCTAATAAAATAGATTAAAACCGCCTCTAGTTTTTCTAGTCAGCGCTTTTTACTTTAAGCGTACCTTTTCACTTTTTTCAAGCTGAATCACTTTTCCATCTTGCACAACAATTGTAATAGAACCATATTTCATATCCGCAAGCATCGTTTGAATTTTCTCAGCTACTTCGTCAAAATGTCCACGCACTCCCACGAACAGCCCCCCTTTTTATTCATAAAAAAAATCTTTTCCATTTCGAAAAGACTGTTCGGTAATATATTTACCTTATCTTTCAAAATGGATGCCATTTTGCTGGACTTAGCACCTTGCTTCTTATAAGCAGGTTGCTGAGCTTCGTAGGGCCAGTTCCCTCCGCTTCTCTTGATAAGCTTTGTATTTGTATTTTATCATAATTCTGATTTTTTTCAATCCTAGTTTTCCGATATATTTTATATTTTTAAAAAGGGGTTGCTCTATTTGAACAACTCCTTTTATCATTACACAAGCTCTTTTATACGTATGCGATCGTTCCCAATTATATTTTCATATGTTTCACGTTCAACAACAATTTGTGATGCCCCACCTTTTGCAAATACTACAGCCGGTCTGCGAATACGATTATAATTATTAGCCATAGAATATCCATATGCTCCTGTACAAGAGATCGCTAACAAATCTGCTGTAGCAACTTGCGGCAGTTCTATATCCCAAATAAGCATATCTCCACTCTCACAACACTTTCCAGCAATTGAAACAACTTCTTCAGCCTCTTCTTTCCCTCGATTTGCTAGCATCGCCTCATAACGAGCTCCATATAAAGCTGGTCTTAAATTATCTGTCATTCCCCCATCGACTGACACATATTTACGAATGCCAGGGATATCTTTTACAGCTCCTACTGTATAAATTGTTGTTCCTGCATCCCCAACAATACTACGACCTGGTTCAATCCATATTTCAGGAAGTGGATAATTATTTCTTGTAAATTGTTCTCTCACTGCATCTGTTACAGCATGCACATATGTTTCAAGGGTAAGTGGTCTATCAGCTTCCGTATAACGAATACCAAAACCTCCACCAACATTTAACACCGTTACAACATAACCAGTCTGCTCCCTTATCTCTTCTAAAAAATTATGCAATACTTCAACCGCTCGAACAAATCCTGCTGTTTCAAAAATTTGTGACCCAATATGTGAATGAATACCTAACACATTATAATTTGATTTCTCTAGCGCTATTCGAATCGCCTGCATTGCCTGACCAGCCGAAACTCCAAAACCAAATTTCGAATCATCTTGCCCTGTTGTAATATATTCATGTGTATGCGCCTCTACTCCAGGTGTAACTCGAATTAATATATTTACAATTTTTCCATACTGCTGTGCTAAGTCATGTAATATTTCCATTTCAAAGAAATTATCTACCACAAAGCAGCCAACATCTGCTTGCAGCGCCATGACAATCTCTTCTTCGGTCTTATTATTACCATGAAAATGAATGCGTGATGCAGGAAAACCAGCTTGCAAAGCAGTATACAATTCGCCCCCAGAAACAACATCTAAAGACATATTTTCTTCACGAGCTACTCGGCACATCTCCATGCACAAGAACGCTTTACTTGCATACGCTACTTGGTAAGAGAATCCACTTTCCTGGAAAGCACGATGAAACGCGCGGCATTTTTCCCGAATAGAAGCCTCATCGTATACATAAAGTGGGGTCCCATACTGTTTAGCTAGCTGCGTTGTATCGCATCCTCCAATTTCTAAGTGTCCTTGCTCATTGATTCGGCTTGTGCCGTGTAAATACATTTGAATTCCTCCCTTATTTCCTCTAAAACTCATAACCCCAATCTTCTTCTATTCATTGCAGCGCGTTTTTAGATAAAGTGAAACTTTATTCAGTGGGAGTTTCATCCCAAATGATTATTAGCCTTCACCAATCGGGCTTTTACGGGCAGTTGATCCTCCACCTAACTTCTTTGTTTTCTCAGAATGTTAAGATATGAGATCCTACTGCCCGTTAAAGCGGGGTAAACAAAAAACGCGCGGAACAATGTTCACACGCGTTTCTTATTAGGAATAATGTATCATGAAAAAATAAACGAGTTGTTATCTTCTCAAATAAGAAACCGCATCAACATCTCCAAATAGCTCTCCATAAAATAAAATCTTATGACAGTACTACATTTATTCAATGCAGTCCCAATATATGAATGACGTGGTCACTCTTATATTTCGGCAATAGTCCCTTTCAATCTATGATCACAGATTCCACTAAATCTCCCATAGCTTACTCTTTCCTATCGCGGCCTCTACCTTTGAGAGTAGATGAGGTAAGTCTATTTAATTTTCAAACATCTTATATTGGTATTAACAATACCAAACGAATAAATTATTTGTCAAACAATTTTTCACATTGTTTTTTTACAATTTAATTTCGTATCATCTGGTAAGCGCTTTATATCTATTTTTTTCACAGTCCATTCTCCCTCATCATTATTAAACGTAATTCTTATTTTTTCGAATGGCGGAAGTACTTTCCCACCTATGGCTTCATATTTCGTCACTTCAATTACCGCTTGAAATAAATATGTACCACTATACATTTTTTTCAAACTAACAATCTTCGGGCATTCATACGGTTTTTGTTTCCCATAATGCTTCTCAATCGCTACATTTATTTGCGGAAACAAAACGGAATAAAGAGCATCTTCTAATAATGGCGCATCATATTGTGCAGCAAAAACTGTAGGGGTAGAAAAGAATAAAAAACCACTACATATGAAACAAAATAACTTTTTCATCATAACCTCCGTATCAAAATGCGATATGGTTATTGTCTCCGTTTTCTCTTTTTCTAACCAATTCTTATAAAAATTATCCACAATTCTGCTTTGTTTTCGTATAATAGTACATAAAGATATACGACTGTTCGTATATTTAAAGTGAAACTTCTATCATTAGAACTACAATCACTAGAACCGTCACTTACAGTAGGAGAGGAGTATGTTATGCTACAACATTTGTTTCCAAAATTACGATTTGCACTTGTTGCAGTCGTTTTATTATGGATAAAAACATATATAGTGTACAAGCTAGCCTTCGATATTAAAATTGATAGCTTCTTTGAAGAAATGATGCTTTTGTTTAATCCAATTGCTTCATTGCTTTTATTTTTTGGTCTAGCTTTATTAGCATCAAAGTATCGAAATCGAATTATTATTGGAATCAGCTTTTTGCTGTCATTTATTTTATTTGGAAACGCGATGTTCTACGGTTTTTATAATGACTTTGTCACATTCCCTGTTTTATTCCAAACAAATAACATGGCTGATTTAGGAACCAGTATTAAAGAACTATTTACGTACAAGACATTACTTCTATTTGCGGATGCAATTATTCTAATGTTTATTTTACGTAAGTTCCCGAAATTTTGTGATAATACGCCACTATCTCGCTCTGAAAAACAAAGCTTTTTTAGTGGTATAACAGCTCTGTTAGCATTGCAAGTTATTGTTTCTGTCGTTCATAAACCGCAGTTATTTTCACACTCTTTTGATCGTCAAACCGTTGTGAAAAATCTTGGTTTATACACATATCATCTATTTGACATTACACTTCAGTCTAAATCTTCTGCAGAGCGTGTATTTGCAAGTGGAGACGGTTTTTCTGAGATTAAAAACTACGTGAATTCAAAAAATAAACAAGCTGATAAAAGTTTATTTGGAGTTGCAAAAGGAAAAAATGTCATTTTAATTTCAATGGAATCTACACAAAATTTTGTTATCAACAAAAAAATAAATGGAAAAGAAATTACTCCATTTTTAAATCAATTTATAAAAGATAGTTATTACTTCGATAACTTTTATCATCAAACTGGACAAGGAAAAACATCCGATGCCGAATTTATTGTAGAAAATTCATTATATCCATTAGACCGTGGCTCTGTATTCTTTACACATGCAAACAATGAGTACACAGCAACTCCTGAGCAGTTAAAAAAATATGGATATTATTCCGCAGTCTTCCATTCGAATGATAAAACTTTCTGGAATCGTGATGTAATGTATCCAGCACTCGGATACGATCGTTATTTTAACCTAAATGATTATACAGGAACAGAACAAATGTCTGTTGGATGGGGACTAAAAGATAAAGAGTTCTTTGAACAATCGATCTCCAAGCTTAAATCTTTACCACAACCGTTTTATACAAAATTTATTACATTAACAAATCATTTCCCATTTCTTTTAAATCCAGAAGATCAATATATTAATGAGTATAATTCTGAGAGTGGTGTACTAAATCGTTATTTCCCAACCGTTCGCTATACAGATGAATCTCTGAAACTATTTATCAATCGATTAAAAGATGAAGGGTTATACGATAACTCAGTTATTGTTATTTACGGAGATCATTACGGTATTTCTGAAAATCATAATGCTGCTATGGCACAATTTCTCGGTAAAGAATCCATAACTCCATTTGATTCGATGCAATTGCAACGTGTACCACTTATTATTCATGTACCTGGTCAAGAAGGAAAAGTTATTTCTAAAGTATCTGGACAAATCGATATAAAACCAACATTGCTCCATTTACTTGGTGTCAAAACAAACCAATCCATTGAGTTTGGTACCGATTTATTTGCAAAAAATGAGCATCCACTTATGATTATGCGTGATGGTAGTTTCGTAACAAACGATTATGTTTATACAAAAAATATGTGCTATAAAAAAAGCACAGGTGAATCTATTGATTTAGCAATTTGCCAGCCATATATTGAAAAATCAAAAACAGAATTAAGTTATTCTGATAAACTTATCTATGGCGATTTATTACGATTTGATCCTAACAATAAATACAAAACGGGAACAATGATAACTAAATTTGAATAACCCTAAAAGCAACCTTAAATGATAACAATTTGAGGTTGCTTATTTCTTAATTAAATTTTTACCCTTTCATAAACATGATGATCTTATCTAACAAAATCTCTCCCCAACTCAAAGCTCAGTAGAATTGAACTCCCCCCACCTTCACTTCGTTTAGAGGAGGGGGTCTTCTCGGTTAAAATGATAAAAAAGTTAGACAAGGGATAAACTACTCATGAAAGCCTGCCTTAATGAACCACATCACTGAATACGATTTCACTTGATGAAATCTTTCACAAAATGGGAATTTTTTCGTACGTGGAAAGAAATTTATGTTATGATAAAACAAGTAAACTTTCATACACTAATTAAGAATTTATTACAGAAAGCAAGGGATCAGATTTTGTATAGAGCAGCAATTCCAAACTTATTTACGCTCGGAAATTTATACAGTGGATTTTTATCAATCGGCTATGCATCTTTAGGGTATTATAAACCAGCTGCTATTTTAGTACTAATCGGGATGATGTTAGATAGTCTTGATGGTCGGGTTGCTCGTTTATTGCGTGTTGATTCACAAATGGGAAAAGAACTTGATTCACTCGCAGATGTTGTAACATTCGGTGCTGCGCCTGCAGTTTTAATGTACTACACTTCCTTTTCCAATTACGGAATTATCGGACTATACATAGCAGGCCTATTCCCTCTGTTCGGAGCATATCGCTTAGCAAGATTCAATGTAACGCCTTCCTCTACTTCTATGAAATATTTCACTGGCGTTCCTATTACTGCAGCAGGAGGACTTGTTGCCTTCTTAACATTGTTTTCACATACCATTCCAAAAATTGTCCTCATTACAGTATTTGTAACGTTTGCATTTTTAATGGTAAGCCGTATTCGCATCCCAAGTTTAAAAGATGTGCCAATTCCACGATACAGTATCATTGTTACACTATTTTTAATTGGCAGTATTTATACAATGTATAAAACAAGTTTTGGCAACATTTCAGTATTTCTATTCATTGCTATTCCACTTTATATTTTGTTTATGTTATCTCAATTTATTAGGCAAAGACCTTCTCATAAAAAACGAGCAAATAAAGAAAAATAGAAAGAACCCTTCCAGTTGGAAGGGTTCTTTCTATTTTGTAACAAATTCCTTTTGGTTTACAGGTGTTAATGGTTCTTCTCCTTCTAATACAGCTAAAATGTTACGCACTGCCATTTCAGCCATAGCGTCACGAGTTTCAAATGTTGCGTTTCCAACATGCGGAGTAAGGACAATATTTTTCAGTCCCTTTAATCTCTCTGTAATTTTCGGTTCAAACTCAAATACATCAAGAGCTGCCCCTTCAATTTCATTTGTCTCTAACGCATGAGCAAGCGCTAGTTCATTCATAATTGGACCACGTGCTGCATTTATAATATATGCTGTTTTCTTCATCATTTTAAATTGTTCTTCATTAATCATATGATGAAGACTTGGATTATACGCACAATTAATCGTAATAAAGTCTGCTGTTTGTAATAGTTCTTCTAATGTTACATATGTTGCTTCTATTTCACTTTCTGTCTCATACTTACGGTTTGGACCTGTATACATCACATTCATTCCAAATGCTTTTGCACGTTTCGCAACTGCTTTTCCAATTTCACCAAGACCGATGATTCCAATTGTTTTCCCATATACTTCTCGGCCGAGGAAAAAGAGTGGTGCCCAGCCATTAAATCCCACTGTACGACATAGTGTATCTCCTTCTGGAATTCGTCTTGCAGCCGCTAAAAGAATAGCAAATGTTAACTCTGCTGTTGCTTCTGTTGAAACTTTCGGTGTATTTGTAACTACAACTCCTTTTTCTGCTGCATACTTGTAAGCAATATTATCGTAACCTGCACCATAGTTGGCAATAATTTTCAAATTTGATGCTGCATCAATCACTTCTTTTGTTACCTTTGTAGAAAGTAAACTTAACAGTGCATCTTTATCCTTAACTCGCTTTGCTAATTCTTCGGTACTGATTAACTCTTCTTTGTCATACATTTCTATTTCATGATTTTGTAATAACTGTAATCCGATTTCTGGAATATTTCCTGCTACTAATATTTTCGCCATTACTAAGCACCTCTTCTATTTAAAAATGAGAACTTCCTTACATTTTATTGTAAGAAATCTATGTCAAAAAAGCCAAGAAATTTGATTACAGTTTTGAAAATCGACACTTTTTCTCATAAGAAAAGGGGAGATGGATATCTCCCCTTTTACTTATTGTTCTTCACTAGATTGTTTTCCCAGCTTTGCATCAATCGTTCCCTCTGCTACCGTATCACTAATTTGTTCTTGTACTACAGAATCAACTTCCTCGTTCGTTTGGGAAGTATAACTTTGATTCGTCACTTTCATACTCTGTTTATTATTTTGTTTTACCATTTAAAACCCTCCTTTATCATTCTTTCTTATTTTGAGCAAAAAGAAAGGTTTTCATCACGAAATCATGTTTTACTTTGAAACAATTACCGATTCTTCTTCAAGCAGTTGCATCTTCCTCACCCGTTTTTCAAATGTAGCAACATGAGAAATACCATGATTACGTAATGTTTTCACATTTTCTTGGACATAATTTCCTAAATCATTTGGGTAATGAGCATCTGATGAAAGAGTAATTGGCACTTTATATTTTGCCAACACTTGTAAATAAAGTGGACTTGGACACATCTCTCGAACAGGATAACGATAATATAATCCAGCATTTACTTCCGTTGCTGTATTTGTTTCTATTAATGCCTTAGCAATTCTTTCGTAATGTGGAATCTGTACATTTTCATCTAATCGATAATTAAATACTTTTATATTATCAAGATGCGCTACAATATCAAACACTCTCGAACGAACGGCCTTTTCAACTGTTGTGAAAAATACATCATACAATGTACTTAGCTGATGGTTTTCGAAATATTCTTTCGTATCTGGGTTATCAAATCCCCATCCATCAATAAAATGCACAGAACCAATTACGTAATCCCAATCTCCTAATGCCAATAATTTTTGTAATTCATCTTCCCCACCCATAAAATAATCAGCTTCAATCCCTAGACGCAGTACTACTCCTCTTTTTCTCCAGCGCTCCTTTGCCTCTTGGATTGCTTTTGTAAAATCAGAAATCGATGCTACTCGCACTTGATCTAGCCATTCTTTCTGCAGACGACCGAGCTTTGACTCACTAATGTCTACATATTTCTCATAATATTCCTTCGCCTCATAAAAACGATATAAGTGATCAACAATACCAACTTCTTTTATTCCTTTTCGCAGTGCTTCTTCTAAATAGAAATCAATCCACTCTATTGTAAATGGACCCTCTTGTACTCTTTTTTGCAAGCGTTCTTGTGTTTTCATAAGCCATTCAATCGAATGCCGCTCTTCTTCTAACGGTTGATAATATTCTATTGATTGATTTATTCTCGCCAACCACCCTAGCGAATACGGCCCCTCTTCTAAATGAAGGTGATAATCCACTTTCATAGTTCCCCCCCCTTATAACGTATCAATTTCTTTACGCTCTCCTGTTTTTGAGAGCTTTCCTTGTCTCTCTTTCACTTCTTCTAACACATCTTCTAATGGAATATTTTTTGCGGCTAGTAAAACAAAGCAATGATAAATCACATCGACCATTTCTTTTATAAGTTCTTCTTTATCATCATTTTTTGCAGCGATTACCACTTCTGTACACTCTTCCCCTATTTTTTTTAAAATCTTATCTTCACCTTTTGTAAATAAATAATTTGTATATGATTCCGAAATTGGACTTTCTTTACGCTGCTCAATGGTTTCATATAAAGACTTCAGTACGTCTTCCATCCTCAGGTCCCCCTATATGATTTTATAATGAAAGCATGTTTTCTCTCCTGTATGACAAGCTGGTCCTACTTGCTTAACAATAATTACAATCGAATCTTGATCACAATCTAAATAAAGAGACTGAACATACTGCATGTGCCCAGACGTTTCTCCTTTGTTCCATAACGCTTGCCGCGAACGTGAATAAAACCATGTTTTCTTCGTTTCTAACGTTTTTTTATATGCTTCTTCATTCATATATGCTAGCATCAAAACTTCTTTTGTTTCTTCTTCTACCACAACAGCTGGCAACAATCCCTTGGAGAAATCAGGTGTCATATTCTCACCTCAATTTTCGCTTCTTGTAATTTTCGCTTCACCTCTTGCACTGTTGCCTCACCATAGTGAAAAATAGAGGCTGCTAATGCTGCATTTACCGATGTTTTTTGAAACACCTTTACAATATGCTCTGCGCTTCCACATCCTCCTGACGCAATAACTGGAATCGAAACAGCTTCTGAAATTGTTTCTGTTAAACGAATATCATAGCCATCCTTCGTCCCATCTGCATCCATACTCGTAAGTAAAATTTCACCAGCTCCTAACTGTTCTATCTGTTTTGCCCATTGTACAGCATCGATTCCCGTATCAATCCGTCCACCGTTTACATATACATTCCATTTATTTTCTTTTACTTCCCTTGCATCAATTGCGACCACAATACATTGAGAACCGAAATGTTCGGCACCTTCCTCAATTAAATTTGGATTTCGTACTGCCGCTGAGTTAAGTGAAATTTTGTCCGCGCCTGCTCTTAGCAAGGCATACATATCTTGAACAGTTGCAATCCCGCCACCTACTGTAAGCGGAATAAACACTTTCGACGCCGCTCTCTCTACAACATCTATAATTGTTTTTCTCCCCTCATGCGTCGCCGTAATATCTAAAAAAACAATTTCATCTGCACCTGCTTTATTATACAAAGCAGCTATTTCAACAGGATCACCAACATCTTGTAATCCTACAAAATTCACGCCCTTTACAACGCGGCCGCCTTTCACATCTAAACATGGAATAATTCGCTTCGTTAACATATCTTTGTCACCTGCAATGCCTCTTCTAAATCAATTGTTTTTTTATATAGCGCTTTTCCAATAATAACGCCATATACATTCATATCGTTTAACTTCTGTACATCTTGCAATGAGCATACGCCGCCTGATGCAACAATACGGATTGCCACCGCCTTCTGTAGTAATTGCAATTGCTCAAAGTTCGGACCCTCTAACGTACCGTCTTTTGCAATATCTGTAAAAATGATTGTTTGTACGCCGACACTTTCCATTTTCTTCGCAAGGTCGATATAAGAAATTTCAGATACATCTAACCAGCCTCTCGTTGCAACGTAACCGTTTTTCGCATCAATACCAACAATAATGTTTTCTCCATATAAACGAACTGCTTCTTCTAAAAAAGGACGATCATACAATGCTGCCGTTCCTAAAATGACTTTTTTCACTCCTACTGACAGTAACATTTCAACCGTTTCGAGAGAACGTATTCCTCCGCCTACTTGAACCGGAATTCGAACTGCTTTACATATATCCTCAATTACGGAAAGATTCATTGATTGACCTGCAACCGCTCCATCTAGATCAACAATGTGCAATGTTCTTGCTCCTAATTTTTCAAACAATAATGCTTGAGCAACTGGATCTTCATTCATAACTGTTTCTTTATTAAATTCTCCTTGATAAAGCCTAACACACCGTCCTTGTTTTAAATCGATAGCTGGGAAGATTTCCATGATTCTACCACTCCTTTAAAATTTCTTAACATTTGTATTCCGATATCACCGCTTTTTTCAGGGTGAAACTGTGCCCCAAATATATTTCCTTTCGCAACAATCCCTGGAATATCAATCTTATAGTCACTACTGCCACATACAATCTCACTTGGACAATCTGCATAGTAGGAATGAACGTAATACACAAATGAACCATCTTCTACTTCATTCCACAACTTAATTTCTCGTTTCTTCTTTAATTGATTCCAACCCATATGCGGGATTTTATAAGGAACTTCCAGCTTTCGAATTAGTCCTGGCAACAAACCTAACCCTTTCGTTCTCTCTATTTCTTCACTTTCTTCAAATAAAAGCTGCATCCCTAAACAAATGCCAAGGAGTGGTTTTCCTTGCACTCCAATTTCTTGAATCACTGAAACAAGATCTTTTTCCTGCAAAGCGATCATCGCTTTTGGAAAAGCCCCAACTCCTGGTAAGATCACACCGTCACTTTGTAATATCCTCTCTTTATCATCTGTTACAATATGCTCAGCCCCAATACGTGTTAACGCTTGTTCAACACTGCGAATATTCCCCATTCCATAATCTACAATTGCAATCAATTACAACAGTCCTTTCGTAGAGTTTACACCAACAATTTTGTCATTTTTGTCTACCGCTTCACGCAGTGCACGTCCAAACGCTTTAAATAACGCTTCAATTTTGTGGTGGGTATTACTGCCATATAAAATGCGAGCATGTAGTGTTATATTCGCTGCATGAGCAACCGCTCTGAAAAACTCTTCTGTCAGTTCTGTATCAAAATCTCCTAACTTAGGGTTTTTCAATTCACCTTGAAAGACAAGATAAGATCGTCCACTTATATCAATCGCTACAAAACCTAATGCTTCATCCATTGGTACATATGCTGCTCCATAGCGGTTAATACCTTCTTTATTTTGCAATGCTTCTTTCAAACAGTTTCCAAGCACAATCCCAACATCTTCAACAGTATGATGAGCGTCAACAAACACATCACCTTCTGCTTCAATTTGCAAACCAAATCTGCCATGCTTCGCAAACAAAGTTAGCATATGATCAAAGAATCCAACCCCTGTTTGAATTGAAACGTCTGTACTTTCATCTAAGTGTAAACTCAGTTTAATTTTTGTTTCTGTCGTTCCCCGTACTTGACTTGCCTCACGCATTATTTCTCCTCCTCAAATCGAATTTGAATTGCTCTCGCGTGCGCGTGTAATCCCTCTTTATCGGCGAGCATTGTAATATGGTGTTGAACGTTTTGTAACGCTTCTTTTGTATATGATACAAAGCTCGATTTTTTCACAAAATCATCAACTGATAACGGCGAAAAGAAACGCGCTGTTCCGCTTGTTGGCAGTACATGATTCGGTCCTGCAAAATAGTCTCCAAGAGGCTCTGGGGCATACGGTCCAATAAAAATCGAACCCGCATGCTGAATATATGCCAAGGCATTCATCGGCTCATTTATATGCAACTCTAAATGCTCCGGTGCTATTTCATTCGACAATTGAAACGCGTGATTTAGCGAAGGAACAACGAGAATTGCTCCGTTTCTTTCTATCGACTCACGAGCTATTTCACTTCTTGGTAATACTCGAAGTTGCTGCTTTATTTCTCTTTCTATCTCTTTAGCAAGTTCTACACAAGTTGTAATACAAATCGCTGTTGCCCTCACATCATGCTCAGCTTGAGATAATAAGTCTGCTGCGATAAAAGACGCATTTCCAGTTTTGTCAGCAATTACAACGATTTCAGATGGTCCAGCAATCATATCGATATGAACAGCTCCAAATACCTCACGTTTTGCAAAAGCCACATATATATTCCCTGGACCGACAATTTTATCGACTTTCGGAATCGATTCCGTCCCATATGCTAATGCCGCTATAGCTTGTGCACCACCTACGGTATAAATTTCATCTACACCGGCAATTTCAGCAGCTGCTAAAATATGTGGATCTATTCCCTCTTTCCCTGGTGGTGTTACCATTACAACTTTCTGAACACCGGCAATTTTAGCAGGTAATACATTCATGAGTACCGATGACGGATAAGATGCAGTTCCTCCTGGTACATATACACCAACTGTTTGCAATGGTCTAATCAGTTGCCCACGAATCACACCTTCGTTTTCACAATCTAAAAAGGATTGCCTTTTTTGTTTTTCATGGTATGAGATGATGTTTTTCTTTGCGCATTGCAATGCTTCTAGAAATGAAGATTCTACATATTCACTCGCTTTTTCAATTTCTTCTTTTGCAACACGTAACTTTTGTAATTCAATTCCATCAAAAGTTTTTGTATAAGAAAATAGCGCCTCATCTTTCCTTTCTCTCACCCGCTCAACAATTTCTCTTACGCGTATCTGTACAGTTTCTTCTATTATATTAGCCTGTTCTCTTAACTGTTTTATTCTCTTCAGCGCTTCCGTGTAGTTTTCAGATATTACCTCCACCCAGGGTCCCTCCTTTATTTATCTGCAGTGATTACACACTCCATATTATTGATAATATCGAATATTTCGTCTTTTTTTGTTTTTAAAGCAGCTTTATTTACAATCATGCGAGCTGATATTGAATACATTTCTTCAAATACAATCAATCCATTTTCTTGTAATGTTTTTCCCGTCTCTACAATATCAACAATCGCATCTGCTAATCCAAGAAGTGGAGCGATTTCTACCGAACCTTCTATTTTAATAATTTCTACATCTTCTCCCTTATCACGAAAATAAGTGGAAGTAATATGCGGATATTTTGTAGCAATTCTCTTTTTCCGATAGCCTTTCGGATTATATGTTGGGATAGAAGCGACACAAAACTTACAACATCCTACTTCTAAATCCACCATTTCATATATATCTTTCTCATATTCCATTAAAATATCTTTTCCAACAATACCAATGTCTGCAACACCATGTTCCACATAAGTTGCAACATCTACTGCTTTCACTAGAATGAATGAAACATTCCTACTAGCGCTTTGGAATACAAGCTTTCTTCCTTTATCCATCAGTTCCGAACAATCAATCCCAATCTTTTCAAACAGTGGAATGACATGTTTTTCAAGCCTCCCCTTTGTTAACGCAATTTGAATGTTACGCATGAGGTTTCCCCTTCTTTCTGTATCACCCATTTTTCTTTCCACACATATTCCACTAATGCTTTTCCAGTCGCTTCGATCACTTTTATAATCCCTTTCTTCTTCGCAAACTGAAATGTATCTTGCAAATTCTCAAACATAGATAATTCCACTTTCCACCCATCTTTCTGAAGTAAACCACATAGTCTTTCTGCTTCTGCTATCCTATCCAAAGAATAATGAATGATCATATCTAATTTTTTTCGTTTGAATTGTTTTTGCTGTTCTTGTAATGTCCGGACAATTTGATTTACTTGTACAGCTAAGCCGACTGCTGACATCGGTTCTCCAAAATTACCAAGCAATTCATCATATCTTCCGCCACTAACAATTTCTCCCCCAACATCATATATATAACCTCTAAAAATAACTCCTGTATAATAATGCAAATGTTGAATCATCCCAAGATCAATTGATATATACGAACCATATCCTAATTTTTCAATCGTTTTATAGATTTCTTTTATCCGCGCGATTGCTTGCTTCATCTCATAGTTTGAAGCAAGCTTTTCCGCTTCTTCAATTACTTCGAGTTTTCCGAATAATCTTGGTAATTTTTCAAGTAACTGTACA
Source organism: Bacillus pseudomycoides DSM 12442 (assembly GCF_000161455.1). Lineage (GTDB taxonomy): Bacteria > Bacillota > Bacilli > Bacillales > Bacillaceae_G > Bacillus_A > Bacillus_A pseudomycoides. Next base: position 1,303,100 of record NZ_CM000745.1, on the reverse strand, counting down.
GTTTCATCACGTCGATCTAAATTCTTTTCTTGTAAAAAACGGGATAACTCTGCATAATTTTTACTTTCAATATACGTACGTAAGAGCGACTCCTCTTCTTCTCCAAATGACAGCTTTTTAACAATACATTTGTATAACTGAACTTGCCCTAATTCTATTGTAAAAGCCTGAATCCCTACAGCTTGAAGAGCATGAATTGCACTTACGATACATTCAATTTCAGCACGTATATTATCAATCCCAATTATTTCAATACCTGTTTGAATGATTTCATTGTATTTTCCAGATAGTGATTCATTCGCTCGAAACACGTTCCCGCTGTATGTTAATTTTACAGGCGCTTCCTCACCGTGGGTTCCTATTACTCTTGCAAGTGGAATTGTCATATCAGGCCTTAACACGATAATGCGTCCCTGTTGGTCAAAAAACTTATACATTTTCTCTTCATCTATCGGCCGATTCCGAAAAGAAAAGACATCATAAAATTCAATCGTAGGCGTTCGTATTTCCTCATAGCCTCTTTCTAAAAAAGTACGTCGTAATTTTTGTTCAACTTCTTCTATTAATGTACACTCTTCAAATACATAATCTCTTGTTCCATCTGGATTTGCTCGTTTCCATTTTGTCATACTGCTTTACACTCCTTTCAATTCTGTTCACCAAACTTTCCCCTTCTAGTGTATGCACACTAGAACAATCACGAACAAAATAAAAAGAGCCTTGTAGAAAAAATACCTACAAGGCCCCTTCATAGGATGTAGGTACAACGGGAATAACCCTTGTACCTACACGTTGTTCACGCTAGGTTCAAGGGTTTATGTATGATGATGTAGTTGTGTAAGCATATTGATAGATTGTAATGTAAACATTATCCTTACTCCCTTTCTCCTCTTATTTTCACATAGTATATAACACAGAATTCAGAATGTAAACAAAATTCAAACCTTTTTGTGTTTTTTATTACAGCTCACTAAACAAATTAGCGAGCTGTTTCTCGTTCATATTCTTCAATGTTTTGTTCATATTGAAGCGTGATTCCGATTTCATCTAAACCACTTAATAGCTTTTCTTTCCACATCTTTTCGATTGTAAAATGAAAACGATGTAGCGGAGTTGTAATCACTTCATTCTCTAAATCAACTTCTATCACATCTCTTGGATCCACAGCTGCTAGCTTTTCACGCATTTCCTTTTCCATAATGATAGGAAGCATACCATTTTTCGTACAATTCATATAAAAAATGTCTGCAAATCCCCCCGCGATAATAACACGAAATCCATAGTCAGCAAGTGCCCATGGCGCATGCTCTCTTGATGAACCACAGCCGAAATTTTCACCTGTAATTAATATGCTTGCTCCTTTTCGCTCAGGTGCATTTAGTGGGAAATCTGGATTCTCTTTCCTGTCGTCCTCATAACGCCATTCATCAAATAAAAATTTCCCAAAACCAGTTCGTTCAATCCTCTTTAAATACTGTTTTGGAATGATTTGATCTGTATCAATGTTATCATTCATTAGTACAGCAACAGTACCTTTATGAATATGAAATGGCTCCATCATAACTCTCCTTTCTCACATCAACGAAATGACCATAAAGCGCTGCTGCGGCCGCCATCGCAGGGCTGACTAAATGTGTTCTCGCACCCTTCCCTTGTCGTCCTTCAAAATTCCGATTGGAAGTAGATGCACAATGCTCTCCCTCAGGCACTTGATCTGGATTCATCCCCAGACACATAGAACACCCAGGCTCTCTCCATTCAAATCCAGCTTCTTCAAATATACGATGCAGTCCTTTTTCCATCGCTGCTTTTCGTACTCGTTTGGATCCTGGTACAACAAGTGCTCGCACTCCTTCTTTTACCTTCTTTCCTTTTACAACAGCTGCGGCAATTTCTAAATCTGATAAACGGGAATTTGTACAGGAACCAATAAATACATGCTGAACTGGAATTTCAAATGCACTTTGTCCTGACTGAAGCCCCATATATGCAAAAGCTCGTTCATCATTTTTATCACGTGTTTCTGGTAACTGTTCATCAATACGCATACCCATACTCGGGTTTGTTCCCCATGTTACATATGGCGCTAGTTCAGCAACATCTACCAAAATATAAGTATCATATATTGCATCTGGCTCAGTATAGAATTCCCTCCAATTCGCCACTGCCAAGTCAAACTCTTCCGGCGCATACTCACGCCCTTTTACATAAGCAAATGTTTTCTCATCCGGCGCAATAATCCCTGCTTTTGCTCCACCTTCAATCGCCATATTACAAAGTGTCATACGCTCTTCCATTTCCATATTTGTAATTGCTTCTCCGTAAAACTCCATCACATATCCAGTTCCAACTGCTACCCCATATGTAGCTAGAAGGTGTAAAATTATATCTTTTGCATATACTCCTTTAGGTAATTTCCCTTTTAATTCAATCCCCAGCGCTTTCGGCTTGCTCTGCCACAATGTTTGAGTTGCTAATACATGCTCGACTTCACTTGTACCGATCCCAAACGCCAACGCTCCAAAGGCTCCATGTGTTGCCGTATGACTATCGCCACATACAATGGTCTTTCCCGGTTGTGTAAGTCCTAGCTCTGGACCAATAACATGAACAATCCCTTGATTTTCATCATCAATATCCGCCAACGGAATATTAAATTGCTTACAATTTTCACGAAGCGTATCTAATTGTTGCTTAGCAATACGATCTGTAATGTTCCAAACATCTTTTGTTGGAATATTATGATCCATCGTTGCAAATGTTAAATCTGGTCTCCGAACATTCCGATTTGCAAGCCGCAAGCCCTCAAAGGCTTGCGGTGATGTTACTTCATGCACGAGATGAAGGTCAATATATAATAAATCTAACCCATTTTCATTTGTTGTAACAACGTGTCTCTCCCACAGTTTATCTAGTAACCTTTTTGCCATTATCTCCCTCTCCCTACTAGCGCTTGTTCTTCCATTTCTTGTAGTACATATTTTGTAAAAGACGATGTTGTTTCATTTCCACCTATATCAGCTGTACATTTCCCCAATCGGAGAACAGCAGAAATTGCTTCTTCAATCGCTTCTCCTTCTCTTCTTAAATCAAAAGATTGCCCAAGCATCATTGCAACTGAACGCATCATTGCAATTGGATTCACTTTATTTTTCCCTGCAATATCTGGTGCTGATCCGTGAATTGGTTCATATAGCGAAGGTCCATTCTCTGCATGACTCGCCGATGGAAGCATCCCTAAAGACCCTGCTAATACAGAGGCTTCATCACTTAAAATATCCCCAAATAAATTCTCAGTTACTATGACATCAAACCGGCCCGGATTACGAATCAACTCCATAGCAGCTGCGTCTACTAAAATATGTTCAAGTTCAATATTCGGATAGCGAAGTGCTACTTCTTCTGTTACTTCCCTCCAAAGTTTACTCGACTCTAAAACATTTGCTTTATCAATGGAAGTAACTTTTTTACGACGTTTACTTGCCAATTGAAAAGCGTAAGAAACAATGCGCTCAATTTCATGACGATGATAAGTAAGTGTATCTGTTGCTACCTCTTCTGTTTTTTCTTTTGGAAAGGAGAAATAAATCCCTCCTGTTAACTCACGAACGACAACAAAATCCACCTCATCAGCCGCCTTCAATGGGGATAAATGAGCAGTTGCTGCATCTACAGTGACAGGACGAACATTAGCAAATACACCAAGCCCTTTTCGAAGCGCCAGCAATCCTTTTTCCGGTCTTTCTTTCGCTTCATCCCAGCGAGGTCCACCAACCGCACCTAGTAATACAGCGTCACTCGCTAAACATGCTGCTAATGTTCTTGACGGCAATGGTTGCCCAAACGAATCAATCGCAGCGCCTCCAAATTGTTCATCTTGTAAATAAAAACGGTGACCATATAACCTTTCTACCATGTGTAAAACTTCCTTGGCACTCTCCATAATTTCTGGTCCAACACCATCACCCGCTAAACAAACAATACGTTTTTCCAATGATCAGCACCCCTTTTTTATAATTTTACTGATTATTCAGAATTATCTTTCGGTAAGTAGGGGTATCCCCCCCCACTTATCAAAACATTACTTTGCAAGGAATAACAAAGCCTTTAGTTTTCCCGCTGCATGTACATAAGCTCTAGCTGATGCTTCTAACACGTCTTGCGCAACACCAAAACCTGCAACTTGATGTGTTCCTTCTTTCAATTCAACATGAACATGAGCAAGTGCATCCTGTCCCTGTGTAATGGATTGAATACGATAATCGGCTAACTCACACTCAAGTCCTAGAATTCTTTGAATTGCATTATAAATCGCTTCAATACTACCTGCTCCTGTTGCTGCATCTTCGTACACATTACCTGCCTCATCCTCCAGTGCAACTGTTGCACATTGTGTACTGTTGGATACAAAATGCACTTGTAATTGTTTAATGTTATACTGCTGTGTTGAAAATGCTGTTTCTCCTAGTACTAATGCACGTAAATCTTCTTCTGTAACCTCTTTTTTACGATCTGCTAATCTCTTAAATGCACTAAATGCTATATCTCGCTCTTCTTCCGTAAACTCATAACCGAGTTCTTTCATTTTTTCAGTAAAAGCGTGGCGACCAGAATGTTTTCCAAGTACAAATAAATTTTGTGCTTCTCCAATTAGTTCTGGCTCAATAATTTCATATGTCGTTACTTCTTTTAATACACCATCTTGATGAATACCTGATTCATGCGCAAATGCATTCGCTCCAACAATCGCCTTATTTTTTGGAACTACCATACCCGTTAACCGGCTTACTAATGTACTTGTTGCTTTAATCTCTTTTAGTGTTATAGAAGACTCGGCTTCATAATAGTCTTTTCTAATGTGCAAAGCAACTGCTACTTCTTCTAAAGCAGCATTACCTGCACGCTCTCCAATCCCATTCATCGTCCCTTCTATTTGCAGTGCCCCACCTTCAATGGCTGCCAATGAATTTGCTACTGCCATACCAAGATCATCATGACAATGACAAGAGAAAATAGTTTTTTCATAAGAAGGAACATATTCTTGTAAATATTTAAAAAGAGAATAATATTCTTCTGGATTTGTATAACCTACTGTATCCGGAATATTAACAACATCCGCTCCAGCTCGAATCGCAACTTCCACAGCTTCTGCTAAAAAAGGGCGAGCCGTTCTCGTTGCATCTTCTGCCGAAAATTGCACTGTAGGAAATAAGGATTTCCCTAAAGTTACAGAGCGATGAATACTATCTAATACATCCTCCTTTGACATACAAAGCTTATATTTCATATGAATATCACTCGTTGCCAAAAAGACGTGTAACCGCGGAGATGCTGCACCTTTCAATGCTTCATACGCTCTCTGAATATCACTTTCCTTCGCCCTTGCTAGACTCATAACGGAAGCATTTCGAATCGTTTCCGCAATTCGTTTTACTGAGCAAAAATCACCTTCAGAAGCTGCTGCAAATCCTGCTTCCATCACATTAATCCCGAGTTTTTCTAACTGCCTGGCAATCTGTAACTTTTCTTGTTCATTTAAATTGACTCCGGGTGATTGTTCGCCATCACGAAGCGTCGTATCCATGAACAAAATCTGTTTCATATTATTTAACCCCCGCCTTTACTTTCGGTTGTACAAACGGCATCATTTCACGTAATTTACGCCCAACAACTTCAATTTGATGTTCATTTTCCTTAGCATTCGTTGCATGGAAATGCGGTTTTCCTGCTTTATGCTCTGCAATCCACCCTCTTGCAAATGTGCCATCTTGAATTTCTTTTAACACTTCATCCATCGCTTTCTTCGTATGTTCTGTTACAACGCGTGGTCCTGATACAAAATCTCCCCACTGCGCTGTATCAGAAACGGAATATCTCATATTTTCAAGTCCGCCTTCATACATAAGATCAACAATGAGCTTTAGTTCATGTAAGCATTCAAAGTAGGCAAGTTCCGGCTGATAACCAGCATCTACTAATGTTTCAAATCCCGCCTTTACAAGTGCAGTAACACCTCCGCAAAGTACAGCTTGTTCTCCAAATAGATCCGTTTCTGTTTCTTCTTTAAATGTAGTTTCTAATACTCCAGCCCTCGTTGCTCCAATTCCATCTGCATAGGATAATGCTTTTTCAATGGCTGTTCCTGTTGCGTCTTGATATACAGCAAATAACGCTGGAACCGCTCCGCCTTCAGCAAAAGTCCGACGTACTAAATGTCCAGGTCCTTTTGGCGCTACTAGAAATACGTCTACATCTTCTGGTGGTGTAACTTGATTAAAATGAACGTTAAATCCATGAGCAAACACAAGTGCATTTCCAGCTTGTAAATTCGGTTCAATTTCTGTTTCATACACTTCTGGCTGTAGTTCATCAGGCAAAAGAATCATTACTACATCCGCAGATTTTGCAGCTTCTGCCACTGAATATACAGAAAAACCATCCTCTTTCGCCTTTTCCCATGACTTTCCTTTCCGAAGTCCAACTACTACTTCAAAACCATTATCACGTAAGTTTTGTGCATGAGCGTGACCTTGTGATCCATATCCAACAATCGCTATTTTCTTCCCTTTTAATACATTTACCGCTACATCTTTCTCATAATAAACTTTTGTCATATTCTTTCTCCCCCTATATTAAAATGATTAATGAATTAACATAATTTGTTTATCTTGTTTTTTCATACTCCGCGTAAATGCAGTAACACCTGTTCTTGCAATTTCTTTTAAACCATATGGACGCATTAGCTCTATAAGAGCTTCTACTTTTTCTTGTGTACCCGTTACTTGTACGACGATGGAATCCTTTCCAACATCTATTACAGCGGCTCGGAACGGTTCAATTAAACTATATAATTCTGCTCTCGATACACTTGTTGTCGCTACTTTAATAAGAGCCAACTCTCTTGCAATCATTGCTTCTTCTGTTATATCAGATACTTTTAACACATCAATTTGTTTATGAAGTTGCTTGATCAGTTGCTCCACTTGTTGCTCGTTTTCAACATGAACAACAAATGTCATCCGTGAAATATCAGACGACTCTGTATGTCCAACCGAAATACTTTCAATATTAAAATGCCTCCTGGTCATAACACCCGTAATCCGATTCAGAACCCCACTTTGATTTCGAACTGTCGCCGTAACAATCCTTTTCACTGTCCCTTCACCCCCTCCATTTGATGAACTCCTTTTCCAGGAGCAACCATCGGCATAACTTTTTCAGACTGTAGTACCCTGCAATCAATTACAACAGGCTCTTGCAAATCAATCGCTTCTTGCAACTGTCCCTTCGCAAGTAACGGATTTTCAATTCGCACCCCTTTTATGCCGTATGCATGGGCAAGCGCTACGAAATCCGGTTGACAAGAGAGCAACGAGTGAGAATATCTTTGCTTATAAAATTCGTCTTGCCACTGTCTTACCATCCCTAAAGCTTCATTATTTAAAATCAAAACTTTAACCGGTAAGGAATGTTCTTTCAATACACTAAGTTCTTGTAATGTCATTTGAAAACCCGCATCACCAACAATCGCTACAACTAATTCTTTTGGTCTGGCAATTTGTGCACCAATGGCAGCTGGAAATCCAAATCCCATTGTGCCAAGCCCTCCTGATGTTACCCACTTATCTGGGTCTTCAAGTGGATAATATTGAGCAGCCCACATTTGATGCTGACCAACATCCGTCGTGACAATTGCTCTTCCTTTTGTAATTTCATACAACATATCAATTGCTGATTGTGGTTTAATCACTTCAGAATCTTGATCATAGAAAAATGGATATTGTTCTTTTCTGCTTTTTAAAAGCGATAGCCATGCACTATGATTTTCTTTTCCTCTTTTACAGGAGAGCAGTGCCTCCAAAGCATGTTTCGCGCTAGCCACAATCGGAATTTCTGTAGGAACGTTTTTTCCAATCTCTGCTGGATCAATATCGATATGTGCAACTGTAGCCTCTTTAGCAAAGTACTCTAAATTTCCTGTAAGACGATCGTCGAATCTTGCTCCGATATTTATGAGTAAATCACACTCATACAAAGCCATATTCGCTGTATAAGAACCATGCATTCCTCCCATTCCAAGAAATAATTTATCATTTGGCGGAAATCCACCTAGTCCAAGAAGTGTATGAACAACAGGTATACGATACATTCGTGCAAAATCTGTTAATTCTTTTGCAGCTTTCGCATGAAGTACACCTGCTCCGGCTAAAATCAACGGTTTTTCAGCAGTATCAATCGCTTGTAATAATTTGTTGATTTGCAATGGATTCGCCTCATAATTTGGTTGATATCCCGGTAAATCCATTTGCACGTTACTACATCGCTCACCTTTTTCTACTACCATATTTTTAGGAAGATCGATAACGACCGGTCCTGGTCGACCCGTTTTCGCAATATGAAATGCCTCTTTAATAATTCTTGGTAAATCTGATGCCTTGCGCACTTGATAATTATGTTTTGTTACCGGCATCGTAAGTCCCATAATGTCCGCTTCTTGAAAAGCGTCACTTCCAATCAACGTTGTAGCTACTTGACCTGTAAAAACAACAAGCGGTAAAGAATCAATCATTGCATCTGCAAGACCAGTAATCACATTTGTCGCACCTGGACCACTTGTTGCAATGACAACGCCAGGTTTTCCTGTAATTCGCGCGTACCCTTCTGCTGCATGAATCGCTCCTTGCTCATGTCTTGTTAAAATATGAGGAATTTCGCAATCATAAATTGCATCATAGAGCGGCAATACAGCACCTCCTGGATAACCAAAAATAACTTCTACATCTTCCTTTCCTAACGCTTCTAACAACAGCTGTGCACCAGTTGCCATCTGTTCTTCCGTTTTTGAAGACATTGCTCTTACGAACCTCCTTTAAAATTGTTTTTTTACAATAAAAAAATCCTACGTCCACACTCCAGCTATGTGCTGAAGGGACGAAAGATTTCGCGGTACCACCCTTCTTCGCAAGAATACTTCTTGCCTCAGTGACTCGGGGATGAGTCTAGCTAATAACGGAGCTACCGTCTAAACCTAGGCAAATGCTTCAGTTTAGCACTCAAGGGCGATGTTCGTCGATGTGAACCATCGGTTTCCAGCAACCACCGACTCTCTGTGAGGCTTCACAATCAACTACTCCTCCCTATCAACGCTTTACAACTTTATAATGAGTTATCATCCAACTTTATTTTCTTCGTAAATTTTCTCTCCATCTTCTACAACTAATTTACGAAACTCTTCTAATAAACGATTTGTATGTGGACCCGTTTTCCCAAGCCCAATCGTTCTTCCATCAACTGTCGTAACTGCAATAACTTCAGCTGCAGTTCCTGTTAAAAATACCTCATCAGCTACATATACATCGTGTCTTGTAAATAATTCTTCTCTTACGTCATATCCAAGCTTTTCTCCAATTTCCAAAATAGCGTTTCTTGTAATGCCTTCTAATGCCCCTGCAGAACTTGGTGGTGTAATTAATTTATTTCCTTTTACAATGAACACATTATCGCCAGACCCTTCTGCAACATAACCTTGTTCATTTAACATAAGTGCTTCTTGCACACCAGCAAGCTTCGCTTCAATTCGAACTAAAATATTATTTAAATAGTTTAAAGACTTTACTTGTGGTGTTAATACGTCTGGGCGATTACGACGTGTGGCAACTGTCACAACCGGTATACCTTTTTCGTAATATTCCGACGGAAATAAAGATAACTGTTCCGCAATTACAACTACATTCGGTTTCGAACAAGAATCAGGATCTAGCCCAAGATTCCCAGCACCTCGTGATACAACTAAACGAATGTATCCGTTAGATAACTTATTTTGACGAGTCGTTTCAACAACAATATCTGTCACTTCTTCTAACGTATATGGAATTTCCAACATAATGGATTTTGCTGACTCGTATAAACGAATAAGATGTTCTTTGAGCCTGAAGACATTGCCACTGTAGACACGAATCCCTTCAAACACTCCATCGCCATATAAATAACCATGATCATATACTGAAACTTTTGCTTCGTCTTTTGGAACAAATTCTCCATTTAAGAAAATCCATTGCTCATTCACTTAAAAGCGCCCCCTATGTTCTATGAATTTTTTATTGTTTCCTAGTTTACTCTCCTTTTTAAATAAATCAAGACAATTTTTAGAAAATTTATAATTTTTAATTTATATTAACCCTTGTTTATATTGATTTATCAACATTGTTAACGTTTACAAAATGTCAAAAATTTTTTTCGCCATTTTTCATCCTAAAAAATATTTGCTTAAAAGAAGGAGTTTTGTCAAATGATGCGAATCTATTGTATTCAATAAACGGGCGTCCGATTTCGTATATTCGGGAATAAAAACGACTTTTGATTGAAAAGGAGGAAAATAAGCAAAATAACATTGTATAAAAATAACAATCATATTTTTCATGCAGCTTTCATAATCCTATTTAAAAAAACAAATTGTCAAATGAAGGAGGAAAATAATATGGCATGTGTACAAATTAAAGGAACGAGACAAGAGGTAGTAGAAATGTTACAACTATTTGATTTAATGGATACGAAAGGTTTGTGTAAATTTAACAATTACGTAGAGGTATCTCCAAATGAAGAACAGAATAACAACTTCACTGCCTCAATTGACATTCAATCAAATGATGAATCTGCTCAAGATCAATTAAATGATCAGTTTGTAAGTCAAATGCTCACAGGTGTATATAACGACTAATACATTACGTATTTTTTCTTCCCCTCTCTAATCGAGCTTTTCTGAGCAGCTATCCCCCACCTCTTTGTTTTAGGAGGGGGATTTCCCTGTTCGTAAATATTAAATACATCAACATTTCTACCATATTTTCCTTAAAAACATAAATATTTCCTAAAAAATGGAGCATATTACTAGATGGTAGGAGGTGAAGAGTATGGCGAAAATTGGTGTTGAAAATTCTTTAACCGATGTTCAACAAGCTTTAGAACAACAAGGACATGAAGTAATTTCACTACGTTCTGAAAATGACGTGCAAGGGTGCGATTGTTGCGTCGTAACTGGACAAGATTCTAATGTAATGGGAATTAGTAATGCAGTAATAAAAGGGCCCGTTATTGAAGCAAGTGGCTTAACAACCGATGAAATTTGTCAACGAATTGAAAGTAGTTTATAAAAAAAAGAAGCCTCCTTATAACAAGGAGACTTCTTTTTTTATATTCACCTAAACGGGAAAGTAACATATACTGGATGAAAGCCCTACCTCTCTCTCATCAACACGGTTCCTCTGACCGCTCCTGATACACTAGCATGTGTATAAGCTTACAAATACAACTTTTTGGGTCTATTCACAAAAGTTGTTGGTAAAATTACCCGATCTTTCGCAAATTTTTCATATTGCATTTACAAGAAATATCCAATATATACTAGCTGTAACCGAGACACGAAATGTCATCATAACACTTAAAAACAAATTCGTCAATATTTATTTTAACAAATTAAAAACAGACATCACAATCTGTCTGTTTTAGAATGGAGCCTTTTCTTTTACTACATACACAACAAATCCGCTTACTAACATACATAAGCCGACAGCAAAATTCTTGATATTAATCATAACTACCTCTCCCTTATTTCATAAATCATATATATTTACATTCCAATTATATTTGTCGTTTCTGAACACACTTTTTCTAATATATCATAATTCCTAAAAAATGCAAGTTTACTTTTTAACGACCGTTTACAAACTTATCTATAGTACTTGGAACTGTACTCAAAGCCTTTTCAATCAAGTGTGTGCCACTATGTAAATGTAACACTTGTACACCACTAGATCCTACTACTAAAAACGCAACAGGATCAATTGAAACTCCTGCACCACTTCCACCTCCAAACGGATGCCCTTGTTTCGCCTCTTTTTGTTGTCCTTGTCCTGCCAAACTTTTCCCTACAGACGTTTCCCCTTTAAAATCGCTTCCCCCTGCGCCAAAACCAAAGGCAACTTTTGAAACAGTTAAAACAACCTTTCCGTCCGCTGTTGAAACAGGGCTTCCGACAATTGTATTTACATCGACCATCTCTTTTAAATTTGTCATTGCCGTTTTCATTAAGTTTTCAATTGGATGTTCCATCATTTAAACCACCTTTTTCCTCTTAATTCTTTTTTATACTTTCCAAAATAGAGGAACTCATACCAAGTTTTACAATTCATGAAAAAACACTGTTCCATTATCAGCTTTCTTCAGCTTAGAATCTAAAAACAATATACATATCCTTCACTTCAGTCTGATAAAGTGAAAATTTAATCAGCCCTCACTAATCAGACTTTTACGGGCAGTTTATCTCTCACCTAACTCCTGTGCTTTCACTGAATTTTGAGGTGGGTGTGTTACCGCCTGCAAATAGCGAAATAAAGTAATGATATGCCTATCTATTTCTTGCCGGATAAAAAAGAAAAAGATATACATACTACTAATGAACCTTGCTATGAAAGGAGACTTTACGTTGACTGATAAAATTAATGAACAACATAGAACCGAAGAAGGGGACTATAAAGAAGAGTACGCAGCAGAGGTTGCTCCTCAGCATATCAACTATAACGATAAAGACGATGTAAAATCAAAAACAGCAGGATCCACAGCAGGGTTTATCGCTCTTGCTCTTGCTGTATTATCACTCTTTACATTTCCTACACTCTTCGGACTTGTTTCTGTTTTACTAGGTATTTATGCCTATAATCGTGGAGCTACTGTAACCGGTGGCATCGCTGCTATTGTGGGCGGCATTGCTGCTATTGTTGCTCTGTTATTCCGCGCCGCAATCATCGGTTTATTGTTCTCACTTTTTTAAAGAAAAAAGGTATCTCGCGCTTTGCGAGATACCTTATCCTGTGAAAACATCTTCTGATGGGTATCGAATTTTTTGTTTAGCTGGTCGCGCTAGAGAGAATACAAGCGTTAACGGACCAATTAACCCACAAAACATAACAAACATAATGATACATTTTCCAATTACAGATAACTTAGCCGTAATTCCCATTGATAACCCCACTGTACCAAACGCTGAAATTGTTTCGAATAAAAGTTGAATAAAACTAAAGTTTTCTGTAAGCATTAATAAAAATACTGCTGTAAAAATAAGAATTTGACTGGCAACTACAATCGCTAACGCTCTCGTTACCGTTGACATTTTGATTGTACGATGAAATAAAACAAAGTCTTCCTTCTTTCTAAAAAAGGAAATAACCGATGTAATTAAAATCACAAATGTTGTTAACTTAATTCCGCCACCTGTCGACACACTTCCTGCACCGATAAACATTAAAATCATCGTAAACAATATTGATGATTCTTCCATTCCTCCATAATCAACCGTATTAAATCCTGCTGTACGCGGTGTAATCCCCTGGAAAAATGAAGCCCATATCTTTTCACCTAAAGATAGTGATCCTAATGTTTTCACATTATTATACTCCAATATAAAAATCACAATCATCGCAATAACATTAAGCGCTACTGTTCCAACAATCATAATTTTCGAATGAAGTGATAGTTTCTGAAAACTACGGCTATACCATATATCAATTAACACCGTAAAACCTAAACCACCTATAACAATTAAAGAACAAATTCCAATATTAATAATAGGATCTCCTACATATCTTGTTAAATTATCTGGCCATAGTGCAAATCCCGCATTATTATAAGAGGCGATAACATGAAAAATACTATAATATAAACCTTTGCCGAAACCAAATTCCGGGATAAATCGAATGGATAAAAAAACAACTCCTACTAATTCAATACAAATAGAAAAAATAAAGACACGCTTCACTAATTTTACAAGACCACCAATATTCGTTTGGTTAAACGCTTCTCCAATTAATAATCGATGACGTAAACCAATTTTTTTCCCTAACACCCATACAATTAAAATTGCGATTGTCATTAATCCAAGACCACCTGTCTGAATTAACAACATAATGATAATTTGACCAAACATTGTAAAAGTACTAGCAGTATCTACAACTCCTAAACCGGTTACTGTCGCTGCCGAGGTTGCTGTAAAAAACGCATCTACCCAACTAATTGATTCTTTTGTCGCGAATGGTAGTTTCAATAACATTCCCCCGACAACAATTAAACAAAAAAAGCCCATTGCTAAAATTTGCGGCGGACTTAATCGTATAAAACGATTATAAAATCCTTGTTTTTTTGTTGCTTCCATATCACTAACTCCCTTAATAAAGTAAAACCTCTTTCCATACACTAATCGTTCGTTTTGACCGGACCAAATCTTACGGAAAGTAATTTTTCACCTAACTTTTTTCAATTCCTCATACTTTTAGAACAAACTCATTATTTTGGATAAATCTTTATAATCTCATAATATAGTTGAGCATAATCCTTTTTTCCATAGATTTCAACTGAAAAATTCCCATACCTTTCACTTCGAATTCACATTGAAGTCACACCTATCTTTTATATTATATCTATCGAAGCTGTTCCTCCCTAATAATGAGACATTCCCCAGTGTCTCGAACAGCTTTCCATCCCTAATTAAAATTGACATAAATTGTCCCCTTCCATGGCCATCTTGTATTAACGAGATGGTCTATTTTTTATCCACTATTCATTAGACTATGGGACCTCTAACTATGTTCTACCTTCCCTCTATTATTTAAAAAGAGGGAAATTTTTAAAATTCCCATACCTTTCACTTCAAGTTCACATTGAGGTCACATCTATCTTTTATATTATATCTATCGAAGCTGTTCCTCCCTAATAATGAGACATTCCCCAGTGTCTCGAACAGCTTTCCATCCCTAATTAAAATTGACATAAATTGTCCCCTTCCATGACCATCTTGTATTAACAAGATGGTCTATTTTCTTATCTTAAAATACAATTCAAATTTCCTAGCAAAAAAGGAGTGAATCTATTCACTCCTTTTTTGACTTACTTCCTTTGTTCGAACGATATTCTTTTCCCTTATTATCATTACCAGTTATAAACTCCGAACTAAACTCTTGTTGAAACTGCCCTGTTTTTGGTGAACCTTGATTTCCACTTCCTTGACTCCCGTTGCGATTCGTCATCTTTCTTCCTCCTTTCATCTTCCATCATTGTTAGTATGTCTTTCCTATCCCAATCATACACATCGCATTCTTCTATGTAACAAATTTCAATTTTTCATTTTAGTATGAATAAAAAAACCTCCCTAAAACAAGGAAGGATTCTCGATTAGCCATAGTTCATCTGGCTTTTTTTCTATATAAGTTTTTTCGAAATAGATATCATTAGATGCATTTCTTCTTCAGATAGGGCCGAAAACCTTTCTTTTAAATACTGTTTTTTTGCCAATTCCATTTTTGCAACTAACTCTTTTCCTTGTTCCGTAATTTCCAAATATACAACACGACGATCAGATGTAGAACGTGAACGCGTTACAAAACCTTTATTAATTAGCTTTTCTGTAACAGCTGTAATATGACTGTTTGATACATGTAGTTCATTTGCTACGCGAGAAACCATCTCTTTTTCATTACGATTTAATATACGGAGCACGAGAAATTCATTCCATGGTATGTAATCTCCAAAAATTTTCCCCATATCATTCCGCAATGAACGAAACATAGCAAAAACATTTGCAGATAGATCCTCCATTAATTGTTCGCGATTATGAGACACCGTTTACATCTCCCTTTTATTTCATATAGTTAAATAAAAACATTATGAATTATATTACCTTATATTTTACATTTTGTCATCTTTTTTTCCCATACAATCACTCATAATGTATTCACTTATTTGATAGATACACTCCCAAAACAAAACCCAATAGTAAAAATCTCCGTTATTCACTAGAGCACGTATCATTTATTATCTATTTGGAAATAAATGATACAGGTTGCTTTTCTAACATGCTGAAACTCACATCAGCCACAAAAAGGGTGCGATTCGTCGCACCTTTTTTGTTTTCACTTCCCATCAAGTATTCATGATATAATAAAATATGAATTTTTTTCCTTTTATCCCGCATTAACGGGCAGTCAGCCCCCCACCTCAAAAATTCAGCGAGAGCAAAGAAGTTAGGTGGGGGCAAAACTCGATTGATGAGGGCTAATAATCAGTGGGAGATGAAGCCCCCTACTGATTAAAGTTTCACTTTATAAGATGAACTTTTTGGGGGGATATCATGAATCCAGACGAAGAAAAGTTTTCAGATCTAAGTGGAAAAGATAAAACGATTGTTATTAGTAGTATTACCCTTCTTATAATTATTGCTTTTGCACTCATTTTCTTTATGTATGTCGGAGTTTTTCGCCTCATTGGTGTAGAATATACATCACGAACTGCACTGCTTCTCTTTTTTTTATTAGCCCTTATACTAGATGGAATTAGTAGTTTCTTGATTTTATTTTTCAAAGTACTTTTAACCCCTCTGCTCACGCACATGTCAAAATGGCTATCCTTTTTACTGCTTTCCCTCATAGAAATCTCGCTTGATTGGCTCGTTATTCATACTGCAGATGATTGGATAGAAAGTATAACGATCTCCAATAAAGCTGAATTACTTATTGTCCTTTTCTTTTTTATCTTGGATAAATTATGGTCTACTGATAACAAAAAGAAAGAGTAAGATTACAAGCATTTCACGATAAAAATTGATACAATAAAAACAAAAATATAATAAAGAGGTGTTACATATGACATTACAACAATGGGCTGATAAAGGTATGTCCTTTGATACATACGTAAATAACATGACTGTGAACCAGTATGAATTACTACATATTTATAATAACTTTTTAATTCCGAACGAATTGCTTCCTGTTTTAGAAGAACGTCAAAACGACGGATGGCGTGTTATTGTACTATCCGCTGATTGGTGCGGAGACGCTCTTCTTTGCGTACCTGTTATGAAACGTATTTGCGAAGTTTCCAATATTGAAATGAGATTACTCATCCGTGATGAAAATTTAGAGTTAATGGATCAATATTTAACAAATGGAACAGCCCGTGCCATTCCAATCTTTATTTTTATTGATAAGGATGGAAAAGAACAGGCGGTTTGGGGACCACGTGCTCCAAAAGTGCAAGAATTAGTAACTTCTATGCGTGCTACATTACCTGAAAAAGATGATCCACAATTTGAAGAAAAACAGAAAGACATGTATGCTAATTTCCGTGCTACATTAGCTGACGACACTTCACTTTGGGAACATGCGATGGAAAATATGATTGAAAAAATAGTAAAATAAAAAAAACTGCCAAATGGCAGTTTTTTTATTACATAATGAAGAAATAATAGAACACCGCAGCTAAAATAAAACGATAATAAGCAAATGGTGTTAACTTTACACGAGCTAATAATTTTAAGAATGAAACAATCGCAAGCATTGCTACAAGGAAAGCCGTAATAAAACCAGTTGCAAATAATGTGATATCTGCTGAACTTAATACGTCCCAGCTTTTAATTAAATCTAACCCTGATGCTGCAACCATCATTGGTACCGCTAAAATAAATGTATATTCAGCAGCGGCTGTATGAGATACACGAGCTAATAATCCACCACTGATTGTAGATCCAGAACGTGAAAATCCTGGCCACAGTGCTAAACATTGGAACATTCCAATTGTGAATGCTTGTTTATACGTAATCTCGTCCAATGTTTTCGCTGTACTTGGTCTTGAAAATTTCTCAGCAACAATCATTAAAATACCACCAACGATTAAACTGATAACAACGGGGCCTGGTCCAAATAAAACTTCTTTAATTTTACTATGGAATAAAACACCAAGTACTCCTGCTGGAATCATACCGATAATGATATGTAATAAATTTAAAGATGGTCCTTGTGTTACCTTGCCAATCCCAACTAATGACCATAAACGTTTCCAAAATACAACGACAACCGCTAAAATCGATCCCAATTGGATGACAACTTCAAATACTTTTGCTCTATCATCATCAAATCCAATTAAATGTCCTGTTAAAATCATATGTCCCGTTGATGAAACCGGTAAAAATTCCGTTAATCCTTCAACAGCTCCCATGATTAAACCAATTAACCAATCAGCCACGAGTAGTGCCTCCTTAATACCTTATATATACTTTTTTCACACCTTATCATAATACCTTATCCAATTTCAAAGTGCATCTCTTTTTTCATTCTTTCAAAATATAACAATACATTCACATATGTGTATTTCTTTTCTATTTTCTTATTAAATTGTATGATAGAAAGAGTTTGGTCCTACATAGAAAGGAGCTTTTATGAAAGAAACCAATTCATTTTCACAAAAAATAAAACAATTTGTATTACTATTTTTCCCGATTTTTGTAACGCAAATGTCTTTATTTGCAATGAGTTTTTTTGATACAACAATGTCAGGGCATGCAAGTGCTACTGACTTAGCAGGGGTCGCAATTGGAACAAGTATATGGATTCCGATTAGTACGGGATTAACAGGAATCTTAATGGCTACCACGCCTATTATCGCTCAACTTGTTGGCTCAAAACAAAAAGAGGATGTTCCTCATATCGTGATACAAGCCGTGTATTTGGCAATCGGAGTTAGTTTACTTGTTATTCTCATTGGTTTCTTTGCCGTTTCACCAATTCTAAAAGGCATGCATTTAGAAGAGCAGGTCGAACACATTGCTTCTCAATTTTTAAGCATTATTGCAATTGGTATCATCCCTTTATTTGTCTATACTGTATTACGTGGGTTTATTGATGCATTAGGAAAAACACGTACAACAATGATTATTACATTACTTTCCTTACCTATTAACATCATTTTAAACTATGTATTTATTTTCGGTCATTTCGGCTTTCCGAAACTAGGAGGCGTTGGTGCAGCAATTGCTTCTACCGCAACATATTGGTGCATTTTATTTATTACGATTATTATTATCCGTATGAAAGAACCGTTTACATCTTTTGGTATCTTCAGGCGCTTATACCGACTTTCTATTTCAAGCTGGAAAGAATTATTAAAACTTGGGGTACCTATCGGATTTGCCATCTTTTTTGAAACGAGTATTTTCGCTGCCGTAACACTCATGATGAGTAATTTTAGCACAACAACAATCGCTGCACATCAAGCAGCAATGAACTTTGCTTCCCTTTTATATATGACACCTTTAAGTTTAGCAATGGCTATGACAATTGCAGTTGGTTTTGAAGTTGGAGCAAATCGCTGTGAAAACGCAAAACAATACAGTTTTATTGGAATTGGTTTGGCACTTGCTTTTGCCTTGTTATATTCTATCTTACTCTTTTTCTTTGACGATCAAATTGCATCTATTTATACAACAGATATTGCTGTTCATGATTTAGCAAAAGAGTTTCTCATTTTTGCGATTTTATTTCAAATTTCCGATGCAATTGCTACTCCAGTGCAAGGTGCACTCCGTGGTTATAAAGATGTGAATGTTACCTTGATTATGACACTTATTGCCTACTGGATCATTGGTTTACCTCTAGGTTATATATTAGCAACCTATACTTCTTTGGCAGCTAAAGGTTATTGGATTGGTCTTATTATAGGGCTAGCATTTGGAGCTACCTTTCTGCTTGTTCGTCTCTTTCAAGTACAACGTAAATATACATCACAAAAGAGTCGCTAATCCTAGCGGCTTTTTTCATCATGCATAGTTCCTCTTTAAACGTGTAACATAATAAAAAAGAAAGGTGTAAATCTATGGATGAAAAGAAAAAACAGCAGTCCTACGATGAAGAGTTTGCTCCTGAAATCTCACCTGGATACAGGCAAGATATTCATAAACCGCCTCAATATAAAAATACTTCCTTTTTAGTTGGGATTGGTATTTTCGGGACAATATTACTTGTACTCATCATTTTCGTCTACTTTTAATGGGAAGGGAACTATATTATGACTAAACAATCCTCACTCTTTTCTAAAAGAGTTGTAAAAACACAAAAAGGTTATGCTGGTGATTCTATAAATGTGCATAAACAAGTCGAACAAGGCAATCTAGAAATTGCAAAAAAAGAAATTGGACAACAAAACGAGAACCTGTGAATACAAAAAATGTCCCCACTTTTCGGGGACATTTTTATTCTACACGTTGCCGTTGCTTCGCAATTTTAAACGTATTATCTTCTTTTATAATCTTCATTCTATAACTTAACTGCATTTCATTTAAACATTATGTCCCTCTCTTTTTTCAATATATTTATTCCATATTATCACAGAGTTTAAAAATTCTGATAATATTAATGCATATATCCAAAAAAAAGGAGAGAATCATATGACATCTTATATGCGAGATATCCAGCAATCACTACCCAATATTCCTATACACTCTTATGAACAAAACGATAATGGCTGGGATAATGTAGCCATTATCATTAACAATGAATGGCTCTTCCGTTTTCCACGTAAATCCCAGTATGCAAAACGAATACCTCGCGAAAAAGAACTATGCGAAATACTTTCTCAATCGTCACAAGAGATAAAGGTCCCAAAATACCACATCTTATATAAAAATGAATTAGATTTAATTCCATTTTGTAGTTATTATAAACTCATTCATGGGGAGCCATTAACAGTACAAACAATAGAAAGATTAACTGTAAAAGAACGTGAAACAGTTATCTCGCAGCTTGCTATCTTTCTCGCTTCTTTACATACCATCCCAATAGAACATGCTGTAAAATGGGGATTTGATACTGAGAAACCTATCTCATATTGGCGACAGATTCAAACGAAATTACACGTTCATCTTGCTTGCACACTTACATTGTTAGAAAAAAAAGCTTTTGATTGTTTATTCGAGGATTTTTTTGAACATATGTATGCATCTGATTTCCAAAAAACAATGATCCACGCTGACTTTACACATCATCACATTTTATTTGATGGGGAGAAAAGAAGCATTGCTGGTATTATCGATTTTGGTGATGCTCAAATTGGAGATCCTGCCTTTGACTTCGCTGGATTATATAACAATTTTGGTAGTGAATTTACAAATGCCATATATAAACGGTACTGTACTCTCACTCCCCATCATGATTTATCTTTCTTTAAGCGTGTCATTCAATTTTATCAGTATAGTCCATTACTCCATAACCTTGTTTATAACTTTGAAACAAATAACGAACAGGAGATACAGAAGCATCGAAAACATTTACAAACTATACTTCAGGGAAGGAATTAATTTCTTTCCCTATTCTTCTTTTCCTCGTATATCATTAATTTTTTATCCATTTCTACAATTAATTTATACATTTGAAACACCTGCAAAATTTACAATTGGACCCAAAAAGGAGCCTGTTGTTCTTTTAACCATTGAAATACTTTCACTCCATTTCCCATTAAGTATTCCTCCCATCATAAGTTCCCCTACGTATATACCGTAAATGATGAAAAGCTTTTCATGTCAATACCAAAAAGAGATACAAATTTGCACCCCCTAATGTAGTATAGTATTCTTCGCTATCAATGCATCTTGCATCTCGTCTACTTTGCATTCATTACGAAAAGCACATCCAATACATTCAGAACAAAATGTACGTTCTGTGTAATATTCTGGTTGCTGTAACATTTCTTTCATTCTATATAAATCGTTCATTCCATCCATAATATCTTGCTCTTTTGGAACAGATTCGTACCTAGTTCCTTCTATTAAATTAACAACTTCAATTCTTTCGGGAAGAATCCCAAAAACTTTGTAGCTAAACACTGCCGTAAGCTTTTGAAAAAGAGCAAGCATTTCTTCATTTGCATCAACAACATACTTTTTAATTACAAACGATTGTGTAGACCATTCACCCACTTCAAACGTTAATGAAATGTGCACATCTAACTCGTCCATATATGTTTGTAACTTCTCATATAAAAATAAAGGTGGTGTTTTACTCGCATCATTTTTCACAAACTGTATTAGATGGTCCGTTAACTTTGCAAGAACAATATAATATTCTGCTTTAGAAGCGAACATTCCAATACGCACTTTATCCCAATGTTTCTCTAATCGTTTTAACAACAGCATTGTTGTTTGTTTTTCTACAGGTGATGTGTAATAGTCAATAATAATTTGATTTACAATCGATTGAACCATTTGTTTCCATTCAAACGAAGAAGGTTCTCTTCTTTTTATATAGCGAAAATAAAACTTATGTGGACAACGCATAAAATCATATAAATGATAATCTGTCATCGTTTTAATTGATATTTTCCCCTGCACCCATCTTCATCTCCCTCTCACCATTAAGAAAGGTGTTTTACAAATTCAGCACCAAACTGAAGACATTTCTCTACATCTTCATCTTCTGGCGTTAGTTCTACTTTTAGCCCTTCCATTACAACTTCAGCACCGCGCTCTTGTAACTTTTCTATTAAGATATCAACAGCTGCCCCGTATTTCGGATAAGCAGAATCACAAGATCCAAATACTGCTGCTTTTTTACCTGCTAAATGAATTTCTTCCATTTCGTCATAAAAATCTAAGAAATCATCAGGAAGCTCACCATCTCCCCACGTATACGCTCCTAAAATAATCCCATCATATTCCTCTAATATAGAAGCTTCTGGCGTCGTCATAATATCAATCACTTCAATATCATTGCCTGTTTCACGAATCGCTCCAGCTATATGATCAGCCATCTCCTCTGTATTTCCACTCATACTTGCAAAAATCATTACAAATTTATTCAACTGAATCTCTCCCTTGATTATGTATCGCTTCTTCTTCCTTGTTTCCTTTCTTCTCCTCTACATATTCAGCACGAATTACACGCCGTTGCCATTTTATATCTTTATTTTTAATTTCCCTTTGCCCAAGGCGAAATATCTTTTTCATCTCTCCCTCATCCATTCTGCACTTGTGAATACATTGATAATAATTATCAATTTCAACTATACTTTTAGGTTAAATAAAAATGATTATCAAAGTCAATAACTATTTTTTAAAAAATAATGAAAAGGTACAAGCTTGTCCGCCAGCTATTCATATACTATAAATGAGCATAGTTCTTTCTCAGCCCTCTCTAACGGAAAGAAATAGAAGCAACTGCGATAAGCGCAGTTGCCTTTTTTTGTACTCTTTTAAGCTTTTAGTAAATTCATTGTCGCCTGTAAAAATAACTCTGCCCCATTAATTAAAGCTGATTCATCCACATCAAACTTTGGATGATGATGAGGATAACAAGTTTTGATTTTCTCATTTCCAGTTCCTAATTTAATAAAACAGCCTGGCGCTTTTCTTAAATATGCCGAGAAATCTTCCCCTCCCATCGAAGGAGCTAGCTTTACAATTCTCTCCTTTCCAAACAACTCTACCGCACTTTCTTCTACTATTTTTGTAATAAACGTATCATTGATAACCGGGTCATATCCATAGCGATATGTATACGTATACGCTGCACCATGTGCCTCTGCAATCCCCTTAGCAATTTGTTCAATCATCTCTTCCGATTCTTTCCTTAGTTTTTGATCAAAGGACCGGACTGTTCCCATTAAATATGCTGTATCAGGAATAATATTATCTGCTGTTCCCCCGTGAAATTGTGTTATGGAAACAACTCTTTGCATAAAAGCGCCTGTATTTCTAGATACAATATGTTGTAAGTTCGTAATGATTTGCGCACCAACTGCTATCGGATCTACTGTTTCTTCCGGCCTAGCAGCATGGCCACCTCTTCCTTTTACTTCAATCGTAAATACATCGGGAGCAGCCATCATAGGCCCATATACAACTCCAACCTTCCCCGTTTCTAATCCAGACATTACATGTAGGCCGATAATATAATCCACATTATCCATCACACCAGCTCTCACCATTTCCTGTCCACCACCAGGATACACTTCTTCAGCATGTTGAAATAAAAGACGAATTTCTCCTTCCCAATCCTCATTCTTATTTGCTATCGCTTCTGCTGTACCTAATAAAATAGCGGTATGTGCATCATGCCCACATGCATGCATAACCCCTGAAATAACTGATGCATATGGTTTAGACGTTTCTTCCTGAATTGGCAGGGCATCCATATCTGCACGAATTGCTATTACTTTGCCTGCCTTCTTTCCTTTTTTCTTTGCCATCACACTATACCGCGTCGGTCTTGTCACCTCGAAAGCTGAAAATGAACATAATGTATCATATATAAATTGTGAAGTTTTTTCCTCGTGGAATGATAGTTCAGGAAATTGGTGAAAATGTCTCCGCCACTTTATAATATTTTCCTCTGACACATATGTCTGCCATACCTTTTTCAAACGCTCCATTCCTGACAACCTCCTTTTCATTCTTCACATTTCTTATTTCACTGTGATTATTTAATTTCCTTGTAAGATTTTCATTTTCAAAAAATCGATTTATACACTCACAACTCATTAAAAAAAGACAAATCCATTACAAATTCATATAGAATGTAATATAATTGCTAAGTTAGGGATTTTCTTTTTTAGTATTTAGTGCTACTATCAAAAAAGAGCCTTTTTGTCTTAATTTTACCTAAAATGTGGAATTTTGTTTTTTTCACAATGATGTAGGACATGATACCTACATATAGTTACTATTTCATAAGAGAGGGAAAGACATGGAAAGATTAAAAGAGATATGGTCTCGACCACTCACACAATGGTTTGCAAAGACGGTTTATTACCTTGCAATTTTATTTGCACTACTTTGGTTGTATGGATTCCATGATACAAACACAAGTACATTTATTTACAATGAATTTTAGGGTGGGAACGTTATGAAGTTATTAGAACAAATCGAAAAGTGGGCGACAGAAACGCCTGATCAAACCGCTTTCGTTTGGCGAGATGCGAAAATTACGTACAAACAATTAAAGGAAGATTCTGATGCATTGGCGCACTGGATTTCTTCTGAGTATCCAGATGATCGTTCACCAATTATGGTTTATGGCCATATGCAACCTGAAATGATCATCAACTTTTTAGGGTGTGTGAAAGCTGGACATGCTTACATTCCTGTAGATTTATCTATTCCAGCTGATCGTGTGCTACGTATTGCTGAAAGTTCTGGTGCGAAATTACTTCTATCTCCGGTAGAAGTTGCTGTAACTGACTTACCAGTTCGCATCGTATGTGAAGACAACTTAAAAGACATTTTCTTTACTCATAAAGGGCAAACGCCAAACCCTGAGCATGCGGTAAAAGATGATGAGAACTTCTACATTATTTACACATCAGGGAGCACAGGTAACCCGAAAGGTGTGCAGATTACTTATAATTGCCTTGTTAGCTTTACAAAATGGGCTGCCAAAGATTTCAACTTACAAACAGGACAAGTATTCTTAAACCAAGCACCGTTCTCATTCGATTTATCTGTAATGGACATTTACCCATCGTTAGTAACAGGTGGTACACTTTGGGCAATCGATAAAGATATGATTGCACGTCCAAAAGACTTGTTTGCTTCTTTAGAGCAATCGGATATTCAAGTATGGACTTCCACACCATCTTTCGCAGAAATGTGTTTAATGGAAGCTTCTTTCTCTGAAAGTATGCTACCAAACATGAAAACATTCTTATTCTGCGGTGAAGTATTACCAAATGAAGTAGCTAGAAAATTAATTGAGCGCTTCCCGAAAGCAGCAATTATGAATACGTACGGTCCTACAGAAGCTACTGTTGCTGTAACAGCCATTCACGTTACACAAGAAGTTGTTGATAAATATAAATCTCTTCCTGTTGGCTACTGTAAATCAGACTGTCGCCTTCTTATTATGAAAGAAGATGGCACGATTGCACCAGATGGTGAAAAAGGTGAAATCGTAATTGTCGGTCCAAGCGTAAGCGTTGGTTATTTAGGAAGCCCTGAATTAACAGAAAAAGTATTCACAATGATTGATGGTGAGCGCGCCTACAAAACAGGTGATGCTGGCTATGTAGAAAATGGTCTTCTATTCTATAATGGTCGTCTTGATTTCCAAATTAAGCTTCATGGTTATCGAATGGAATTAGAAGAAATCGAACATCACCTTCGCGCGTGTTCTTACGTAGAAGGAGCAGTTGTTGTTCCAATTAAAAAAGGTGAAAAATACGATTATTTATTAGCGGTTGTTGTTCCTGGAGAGCATTCATTTGAAAAAGAATTCAAATTGACATCTGCAATCAAAAAAGAACTCAATGAGCGATTACCAAACTACATGATTCCACGTAAATTCATGTATCAATCTTCTATTCCAATGACACCAAATGGAAAGGTAGATCGCAAAAAATTATTGAGTGAGGTTACAGCATGACCGCATATGGATCATTTTATTTTTTCGCTATAGTGGGCATTTTATTAATACCTACTATCATAGCTGGATTAAAAGGTAAAATGTTGCGTAAATATAATGCCGTTCTAACGTTAGTAATGCTTGCACTTATTTTCTCTGACAAACCGAAGCAAGCAATGATGTTAGCAGCATTTATCATTTGGCAATACATCCTTATTAAAGGCTATTTATTATTAAGAAAACAAAATAATAATACGTCCATGTTTTACATGGCTGTTATTTTATCGATTTTGCCACTAATTCTGGCAAAAATCGCACCATTTGTACATGAATTAAAATTCATTGTATTTGCTGGTATGTCTTATGTAACATTCAGAGCAGTACAAATGGTATTTGAGATTCGTGACGGTTTAATTAAAGAATTCTCATTCTTTAATTTCTGGGAATTTGTTCTGTTCTTCCCAGCTATCTCGACTGGACCTATTGATCGTTATCGTAGGTTCCAAAAAGATATTCAAAAGCCACCAAGTGCTGAAGAATATCAAAAGTTACTCTATACAGGTATTAATCGTATTTTCCAAGGTTTCCTGTATAAGTTTATTATCGCTTATTTATTGCAGAAGCATTTTGTTGATGCAGTATTTGCGAATCAAGATACCATTTTCTCTAATGCGATTTATATGTATAGTTACAGTTTATACCTATTCTTCGACTTCGCAGGTTATAGTGCATTCGTAATTGGTGTCAGTTATATGATGGGTATTAAAACACCAGAAAACTTTAATAAACCATTTATTAGTCGTAACATTAAAGATTTCTGGAACCGTTGGCACATGACCTTATCATTCTGGTTCCGTGATTTTATTTATATGCGCTTTGTCTTTTTCGCAACAAAGAAAAAGCTACTTAAAAATCGCTACACGATTTCATATATCGGTGCATTTTTAAACTTTTTCATTATGGGCGTTTGGCATATTCTAGGTGAACATGTTTACCAGTACATTATTTACGGCCTTTACCATACTGTTTTGTTTATTTCGTTTGATATTTTCGAACGAAAGAACAAGAAACATAAATTTTGGCCAAACAATAAATTCATGCATGTTCTTGCAGTAGTGATTACGTTCCATTTCGTATGTTTCGGTTTCCTAATCTTCTCTGGTCACCTTAACAGATACTTTTAATGAATAGCTTCTTTTCTTACAGCTAAGAAGTTACACATAATATATTTCGGATATAAAGGAGATTTTAAAAATGGCAGAATTTAAAGATCAAGTATTAGATATTTTAGAAGAAGTTTGTGAAAATGATATTGTAAAAGAAAATCCAGATGTACAATTATTTGAAGAAGGTATCCTTGATTCTTTCGGTACAGTATCTTTATTAGTAGAATTCCAAGAACGTCTAGATATCGAAGTATCTATTTCTGATTTTGATCGTGATGAGTGGGCAACACCAAACATGATTATTAAAAAGTTGGAAGAAATCCGATGAAAAAAGCAACTTTTGGACCGATGCTCTTAGCATTGGCCCTTTTTGCTGTATTCTTACTTATTCCAACACGCTTTCTACTTCCGCTTGTCAGTGATAAGAAAGTAGAAGAGGCGGCAACTTCTCTAAAATCAGAGAAAATACAAAGTATGATTTTACAGCAAAAAATGTTAGAAGATCCGAAATACCTTCCGATGTATGGTTCATCGGAATTTGCGAGAATGGATGCTTTTCATCCATCCAATTACTTTAAAGTAAAACCTGAAGGATTCACACCATTTCTTCTTGGTCGTGGCGGAACGCAAGACCTTATCCATGTGCTAAACTTTGCATCTACAATGGATCAATTAAAAGATAAAAAAATGGTCTTTGTTCTTTCACCACAATGGTTTGTGCCACAAGGCATTGATGAAACACACTTTGCACCTAACTTTTCAAAACAACAAGGCTACCATTTCATTTTTAACAATGATTTAAAGCCTGAAATGAAAAAACAAATTGCAAAACGTTTATTGAACTTTGAAATTGTAAAAAAAGAGACGTTATTAAAAACATCTTTAGAAGGCATTGTCTATGATGATACTAAACATAAGATAAAAGCAATTGCAGCGAAACCATTTGCTTATCTTTACCGTAATATTTTAGATCGCAAAGACATATTTACAGTGATGTTCGATATTAAACCGCATAAAGAACAACTTGATCCAGCATTGAAACAAATGAACTGGAATGAAGCACGTAAACACGCGGATCAAACTGGTGAATTAGAATCAAAATCAAATCAGTATGGTATCGAAGATGATTACTTCAATAGCAAAATTAAAAAGAAATTGAAGCAACGCAAAGATTACTTAAAAAATGACGCTTATGATCACTCTCCAGAATATGAAGATTTACAAATTGCGCTCGATTTATTAAAACAATCTGGTGCAAAACCACTCTTCATTTCTGTTCCTGTAAAAGGTCCTTGGTATGATTATGCTGGATTCCCGAAAGAACGACGCGAATTATACTATAAGAAAGTTCATGAGCAAATTAAACAAGCTGGCTATCCAATTGCTGACTTTTCAAACCATGAGTATGACAAATACTTCTTAAAAGATCATATGCACTTAGGCTGGAAAGGCTGGGTATACATCGACGAAGCGATCCAGCAATTTTATAAAACAAACTAATAAAAAGACCGCTTGAATTATTCAAGTGGTCTTTTTGTATATATGCTTTGTAAATTTTCTACGGTTACCTTTACTTCTCCCAACACTCGTTCAACAATTTGCTGAGCTGATTCTTTTCTTGCTAATGAAGAAGCTTGTCCAGCCCAGAGTGACATATATTCCCCTTTGTTTTGTTTTGCAGCTTCTTGACGTATTTTAGCGGTTAATACATTTTGAACTGGATACATTGGGAGCATTTCTTCTTTTTCTTCATGTTGTTCTATAAATGTATTTCGAACCCCCCTTGCATATTTTCCAGAAAATGATCTCGTTACAGTTGTACTCGTATCTGTACTGTGCAGTACCGCTTTTTTATGTACATTATGTGTAATACTTTCTTCACTTGTTAAAAATGCTGTTCCCATTTGAATGCCTTCTGCACCTAGTGCCATTGCTGCAACAAGACCTTGTCCATTCATAATGCCTCCTGCCGCTACAATTGGGATATTTGATACTGCGGCTACCATTTGTGGAATTAATGCAAATGTACCGATCATAGAATCTTTTTCTTTCCCAATAAAAGTCCCGCGGTGTCCTCCAGCCTCGCTACCTTGTCCAACAATTACATCTACCTCTAATTCAGCAAGCACCTTCGCTTCTGCCACATTTGTAGCTGTTCCAATTATCTTTATGCCCTCTTTCTTCAACGATACAATTTCCTCTTGTTCTAACGTGTGAAATGCAAAGCTTATAACCGGAACTTTTTCTTCCTTTAACACGTGCAATTGTTCTTTATAACTTTTCGGAAGTTGTAATGATTGATTATACTCATCTATACCTAATTCTTTTCGTATCGGCTCTAATAAATTTCTTGCTACTTGTACTTTTTCTTCCTCAATTTGTATTTCTTTCGTAAGTAACAAATTTACTGCAAACGGTCTATCTGTTAACTCTCTTATTTTATAAATAGATTGACGAATTTGTTCCGGACTCATATAACCAGCCCCGAGCGTCCCTAGGCCGCCGCTATTACACACAGCCGCAACAAGCTCTGGTGTCGTAATTGCACCTGCCATACCAGCCTGAATAATTGGATACTTTATTTGTAATACATCATTTACTCTGCTTGTAAACATCCTTCTCCCCCTCCCTATGCCCTCTTATATCTTCTCGACTCAACAAACTTTTCCCTTCTTTTAAAAGGATCGAACTGCTTATAAACGAATATATTGAAAACGAAGGAGGAGATTTAAATGATTCAGCCAAATGTCTTACAACAAGGTGATACGGTAATGATTATTGCTCCAGCAGGCCCTCCAGTAATAGAACACGTTCTTGCAGGAAAAAAAGTATTAGAAACAATGGGCCTATCCGTAATAATTGGTCAAAGTGTTTACGAGAAATACGGCTATCTAGCTGGAAATGATGCAATCCGCCTTCAGGATTTACATGAATCTTTTTCCAATCCTGAAGTGCAAGCCGTTTTTTGCGCAAGAGGTGGATACGGAAGTGGTCGTCTCCTTCCTCATATTCAATATGAACTCATTCGAAACAACCCGAAGATTTTTTGGGGATATAGTGATATTACTGCTTTACATATTGCCTTTTCACAATATGTAGGACTCATTACATTCCATGGACCTATGATTGAAGAATTAGGAAAAGGAGTGAATTCTCTTTCTTTATCTTCTTTCAATCAACTATTCTATCCGTATTCAACTATTTTACCAGCAGCAGAATGCATTACCACTACATCTACTTGTACAGTTTCCGCACCATTAGTTGGAGGTAATTTAACCGTTTTAGTAAGTACACTGGGTACCCCCTATGAAATCTATACAGCGAATAAAATTGTATTACTTGAAGATATTGGAGAAGAACCGTATCGTATTGATCGCATGTTCAATCAATTACATTTAGCAGGAAAATTGAATGAATGTGCAGGAGTTGTATTCACCAGCTGCCATGATTGTATAGCCTCAAAGCAGTCTCTATCATTACAAACCATATTGTATAACTATCTCGCTCCATACAATATTCCTGTGTTATTCGGCCTTCCTATCGGGCATATACAGCCAAATGTCGGAATACCACTCGGTGTTACTGCCACAATGGACACGGAAAGAAATACACTTTCTATCCCTTCAGGTGTGAAATTTTAATCATCCTCACTGATTAAGATTTCACTTTATATTAGGTTAGAAGGAAATACTCTATATAATTTTTCATTCACAGCAAAAAAAGGAAGAGCGTGTATCGCTTTTCCTTTTTACTATATATATCCATTTTGATTTTTCAACATATAAGTCGCTGTTATGAAGAAAAAGGTGACCCGCACTTACTTTCTCTCTTTGTTTTCACTTAGCATGGGGCAGGAAGAGGGTCTGACCGCTTTTATGCATGGTCGGATGCTCTCTTCCACCTACATATTAGGTTTTATGTCGATTTTTCAATTTGTATTTATATATATTTCCTTATACCGAGTTGACTATAAGGAGTGCTGACAACAATTTTTTTACTGATAATAATTAAATATACGCCCAGATGCTATATCCGCAACCTCTTCTGGAATAAACGTTTTGCTAAGCTCTGTACCAACATTCAATACCGCCGTCGCTTCTTGATCTAGATTTTCAAATAATTCTTTCCCACGTATCGTAATAAGGGGCGTTTCTTCCGGCAACACATCTTTCACAAATTCCAATTGTGTAAAGAACGGTACGATCCATCTACCCTCTCCTTGGAAATAACGCAAACGAAGTGTTCCTTCTGATGCAGAATCATCCGCCTCTATAGATCCAGCAACATAAAAATGAGTTGTTAGCAACAATTCATAAAATTCCTTTTGTTTTTGTTTATCCTCTTCTGCTAAAACGAGTACTGTTTCTATTTTCTTTACTGGAATTTGCTCCATATGCTGCCACCCCTATTTTCAAAATAATTATACTTTAATTATACGAAATATTCTTATTTTTTTCCACATAATTATTCAAATATTTTATTGAAATAGTATCAATCATTCATCGTTACAACTGAACCAATCTTACCTTCTCTAATATTTCCGATGTTGTAACGATGGTAGCGAATTCCTCATGAAGATTTACGAGGGTCATATTATGAATTTCTTCTGCACAATATTGTAAACCATCCGGCCCTTTTCGATTAAATGTAGCTGTTGCATCACTTACTAAATACGTTGAAAAGCCTAAGTTTCCAGCCATCCGTGTTGTTGTTTCCACACAGTGATTCGTCGTTAACCCAACAATAATAACCGAGTTACAGTTCTTCTCTTTTAATTGCTTTTCTAAATTTGTTCCCATGAATGCACTGTTCACACACTTTTGAATAACTATCTCCCCTTGTAATGGCTGTACTTCCTCTTTAAACTGACTTGTTTCTGCATTTGGATGAAACATCGATTCTATATTTTCTTTGTTTACATGTTGTATATGAAAAAGCGGCAAATCTCTTCGTCTCCACTCTTCTAATAAACTTTTCATATTCTCTTCTGCAAAAGGATTATTTCGCTCGCCCCAATAAGGTAGATTAAACGCTTTTTGTACATCAATAATAATAAGTGCTGACTGTTTCAGCATTATTCCTTCTCCTCTCCTGGCTGTAATTGAAATAAAAATCCAAGTTGTTGTGAAGCAGTAATAAAGCAAATATATACACAGAGTTCTACAATCTCTGCCTCACTCCAATACTGTTTCAACACATCAAACATCTTATCATCTATCGCTGAACGATTATGTACAAATACATGTGCAAAGGTTACAGCAGTACTAATCTCTTCTACCTTTTGCACATCATCTGGCTTTCCTTTTGCCATGCAATACAAACACTCATTTCCAAAAGCAAGTGTTCTACGTACTTGTTCTTTTAATTCTGCAGAAAGTGCCCCTTTTTCATATAATGTATTTTCTAATACACTCCAAGTATGTAGTATATCTGGACAATGCCCTAATAATTTTTGAAACTTTGTTTCTCCTACATCTGATAATGAAATTCTCTCCATCATTTCTCCTCCTATTCCTTTCTGTTTTATTGTAAAATAAAGTATAGCCTTTTCACATTTCATATGAATCTTTATTTATATATTTTCTTTACAAAAATCATTATTTTACTGGAGGTATAGTTACATATGCAATTAGATCGTGTAGATCGTAAAATTTTAAATGAATTATATAATGATAGTCGCCTCTCTATGCGAGAATTATCAAAACGCGTAAACTTATCCGCGCCTTCTACTGCAGAACGTGTTCGTAAGTTAGAAAATGAAGGAGTCATTCAAAAATATACAATTGATATTGATTATAAAAAAGCCGGGCTCGTCTTAGATTGTATTTTAGAAATCACCTTAAAAAATGGTGATACAACGCGCATGCAACAATTTATTCAATCGTATCCATCGGCAAGCTTTTGCTATCGCGTAACTGGAAGTCTTTGTTATATCGTTAAAATTTCTGTTCCTTCATTAGTTGAACTTGAAGAGTTTATTAATGATGTTTCTTCATATGCAACAACTGTTTCTCATATCGTATTATCGGAAGTATCCCTTACTCCTGATATCGAACATATTTTTCCAGAAGAACAAAATTAATTTTTATTCAAAATATAATAAAAAACCCCTTACAAAAAGAATAAAAATGTTTTATTATGTATTAAAATACATAAAGTTCGAGAAAGGGGCATTACATTGAAAATTTGGTTTTACGAAAAAACGATACAAGAAGATGATTTACTTGGCATTTGGGATAATGTTCCCACCATCCCTCGAATTGGGGAAAAGGTGGAAATTTTAAAAATGGTTCGTACAGTCACAGATATTAAATATGTAAAAAACGGAAACAACTTCCACGTTGAAATTGTTATCCATTAAAATAGCAGCTCTCCTCATTTATATTGGAGAGCTGCTATTTTTCATTTCCTATACTCTTATCAGTGTTCTGCCTTTGTTATAATAATTTTTTCATTCTCTACTACAACCGTTACATAATCATTCTCTTCTAATCTCAACTGATTCACAGCCTCATCTGGCAACTCTACAGCCATAAGTTGATCCGTTAAAATGACTTGACTATACATTTTATTTTGTTGTAATGATACAACTGCCTTATCTTCATTGATAAAACGAAGAGGTGGTACCCCCACTTCTTTTACAGTTCGCCAATTTTTACGAATAAAAGGTGCCAACCATAATAAACTGATCAGAATTACAACGAGTCCAATCCATAAATTACTTTGTCCTTGTAATTCAGCAATCGAAATGACATCATCTGTTCCTTCACCACTCGTTAATTGGATGGTAGTTGCTATACAATTATTCAACGCATGAACAGCAATATTCGTCCATATATTTTTCGTTTTTATGTAAAGAAGACACATGACAACACCAAATACAAAAGCACCGACTACATCAAAATGTCCTAAACCAAAAATAAGAGAGGACACAATTACAGCACGTTTTATCCCCCACTTAAACGTCATACGCTGTAAAAAGAAACCTCGAAAGATAACTTCCTCCATAATAGGTGCAAAAATACATGCTGAAATAAAGCTAAAGATTTTTGTATATGTGCTACTCATATCAATTACACTATCATCACTTAATACACCCATTAAGAAATCTGGAACAAGATGTGCTAATATGTAAAATTGAATAAAAGATACACCGAATGCAAAAATCATTCCCATTGCGGTTGCAACTATGATTATCTTCCAGTTTAACCGTGATGGTTTATCAAAGAAGCTAGTAAATATAACATTATTTTTTCGTGTTTTTAAATATAACCATAGTAGTGGAAATACAAAAAACACCGAAATTTGCACTGCAACATCCATGACATTTTCTGAAGCGCCCGCAAAGGATAGCGGTAGCACCATTACTACTATACCCAAAATCATCCATGCAAAAAAATTCCGAAGTCGTATACGTGAAAATGCGTATTGAATAAAAAACACCCCCAAGATGATATATTTATATTTTAATATGAATATCATTAAAATTCTTCCTATTTTTCTCAGTTCGCTTTTAAATACTATACCTATTAAAATATATAATAAGGAATCTATTTTGTAATTTCCTCTTTGCAAGATTTTCTGTTATAATGTTAAACGTCGCTTTTTATACCTGTTTTTTCAAAACATATTATCATGATAGGAATAAGGAGGATTACGCACATGGATTTTTTTGAAAATGTCATTACTCCGATTCATAAGTTTATTACAACAACAAACGAATATTTATGGGGTTATATTTTAATTACATTGTTAATCACTGTAGGTTGTTATTTTACAATAAGAGCTGGATTTGTTCAATTCCGTCAAATTCGTGAAATGATCCGTTTGCTAGGCGATGGCGCAAGCCCTTCTACACGTAAAGCACAAAAAGAAAAGCATGGTGTTTCTTCATTCCAAGCGTTTTGCATGAGTACAGCATCACGTGTTGGAACAGGTAACTTAGCTGGTGTAGCAATTGCTATTTCTACGGGTGGACCAGGTGCTGTCTTTTGGATGTGGCTTATCGCTATGATTGGCGGCGCATCTGCTTTCGTTGAAAGTACACTTGCACAAATTTATAAAATTAAAGACGGTAAAACATTCCGTGGTGGACCAGCATACTACATGGAAAAAGGTTTAAACAAACGCTGGATGGGTATGATTTTCTCCGTTTTAATCACAGTTAGTTTCGGTTTAGTCTTTAACGCTGTACAAGCAAATACCGTAACATCTGCATTCGATGGTGCTTTTCATATCGATCCAAAAATAGTTGGAGTTTCATTAGCTGCTCTATTATCTGTTATTATTTTTGGTGGCGTAAAACGAATCGCACGTGTTGTAGAAATGATTGTACCAGTTATGGCAATCATTTATGTTGCAGTTGCACTATTTGTTGTCGTGACAAATATTACATTGATTCCAGAAATGATAAAAGAAATTTTAGCACACGCATTTGGCATAAAAGAAATCGCGGGCGGTAGCTTTGGTGCAGCTGTTTTACTTGGTGTCAAACGTGGTTTATTCTCCAATGAAGCTGGTATGGGTAGTGCACCAAACGCAGCTGCGACTGCTAATGTAACACACCCTGTTAAACAAGGTTTTATTCAAACACTTGGTGTCTTTACAGATACATTATTAATATGCAGTTGTACTGCTTTTATTATCCTTTTATCAGACGTTCATACTGGAACAGATTTAAACGGTATTCAGTTAACACAAGAAGCGTTAAAAGCACATATTGGTCCTTGGGCTCCAATCTTTGTCGCTGTAGCAATTTTCTTGTTTGCTTTCAGTTCTCTAATCGGAAATTACTATTATGGTGAGACAAATATCGAGTTCTTAAAAGGAAGCAAAACAACACTTATGATTTACCGCATCGCTGTAATTGGTATGGTATTCCTAGGTTCTGTTGCAACCATTCAAGTTGTTTGGGATTTAGCCGACCTATTTATGGGCGTTATGGCAATCTTCAACTTAGTTACAATCATATTCTTAAGCAAATACGCATTTGCAGCATTAAAAGATTATATGAAGCAAAAAGAGGCTGGAAAAGATCCTGTCTTCTACGCCGACAGCATTCCTGGTTTAGAAAATACAGAATGCTGGGATCGTGAAAAAACAGAAGAAAAAGTTGGTTAAGAAAAATCCCCGCGAGCGGGGATTTTTCTATTATAGTACATCACGCTTTTGGAATAATGTACTTGATGCAACGAGTAATACTACAAAATAAGCAAGTACTAGCAGTAAAGATGTTGTGAAATTAAATTCTGTAAATGGTGGTTCAGCGCCGCCACTAATTAATTTGTTGCTGTCGTACATACTTAAGTTCAAATGGAAAAACACAACAAATTTCACAGTACCTTTTCCAAACATCATAAGTGCCATCTTAATTGGCCCTTGTAGGAAAAATAGGAACAATGTAATAATTAATGGCAACACAGATTTTCTAAATACATTTGCCAAGAAAAAGGCAAGTGTTGCAAAGAAGAACGGTGCAAGAAGTTGATATGAGATTGATTTAAGCAATATGCTTAACGTTAAATCTGTTTTCCCTCCGTCCATTGCAATTGCACCGATAATCATTGCAATTAACATACCAGCAAAGACAACAAATAGCATTGTTAGTAATACAGAAATGTATTTAGAAAATAAAATCATAATTCTTTTTCTCGGACGAATTAATAATTGCTTAATCGTTCCTTTTTGAAACTCCTCTGTAATCGTACGAGAAGCAATCGTAATACCGAAAATTGTTGCAAATAAAATAACTAAACTAATATCTGACTTCGTAAAATCTAAATATGTTCCATTAAAATCTTTAGCTTCACCCCATTTTAATATTGCGAGGACACCTAAAATTTCTAATGCAGCAATTACACCTATTAAAATATACATACCTTTTTTTGCATGTAATTTTAGCAATTCATTTTGAATTAATTTAAACATTACGCTCTCACTCCCCCTGTAATCGCTAAGAACTCATCTTCTAACGTTTTATTTTGTACTGTAACGCCATATACAAGTACATCAGCATGCACAAGTTGTTTTACAATTTGCGGAATCTTTTCTTTCGCTACAGATGTCTCAACTACGCTCCCCTGTGCCTTACCTTTAATAATTTCATTCGCTTTCTGAATTTGATCTACCTCAAATGCCACTACAACCGTTTCACCATGCTTTGCTTGCTCATGTAAGTTATACTCTTGCACAAACTGTCCTTGCTTAATAATAACAACACGATCGCACATCAATTCAATTTCACTCAATAAATGACTCGATACGATGACAGCGATATTTTCCTCTTTCGCTAATCGTTGTAAATAATCACGAATTTGACGAATACCAGCCGGATCTAATCCGTTCGTCGGTTCATCTAAAATTAAAATTTTCGGATTATGTAAAAGTGCTTGCGCAATCCCCAGACGTTGTTTCATTCCAAGTGAATATGTTTTCACTTTCTTATGGATAGCGTGTTCTAATTCTACAAGTTTTACAATTTCAGTAATTCGTTCTTTACTAATCGGCTTAACTGCCATATTTGCAAAATGCTTTAAATTTTGCATTCCTGTCATATAGTCATAGAGTTCCGGATTCTCGACAATCGCCCCAATTTGTTCTAACGCCTTCTCACGTTCTGTCTGAATGCTATGACCACAAATTGTAATATCGCCTTTTGTCATTGAAATCAGACCAGTCATCATCCGAATTGTCGTCGTTTTCCCGCTTCCATTCGGTCCAAGAAATCCATATACTTCCCCTTCACGAACCTCAAATGAAAGACCACGAATAATTTCATTTTTCCCTATTTTTTTATGGACGTTTTCTAATTTCACTACTACGTTTCCCAATGATTGTTCCTCCTTTAGACTTCTAGTTTTTTGTCGATGATATGACTTGTTATTACCATCAATAAAAAAGTTAATAATAAACTAAAAATTAAATAAGAAATATTTGAAGCATCATTAAAATAAAAAGATGTTTCGAAAAAACCATTTTTATCTATAACTCCAACATTTTTTATCGAAAATACATATATATTTATTTTGTCTAGCATATTAGTTATAACAAACTGGATTCCACCGAAAACAACAAAGAAAATTATAAATAACATTTTATTTAATGAGGATTTCACATTAAATAGTTTTACAACTATGATTATGAAATACAGAGAAACTAATGTACTCACTAAATCTATAATCCATAAGAAGATAGAGAACAAATGGTGTAAAAGCCCATAATTGTATAACCTATTAATGGCTTGTTGTACCCCTCCATTTGCTTTATTCTCATATATATTGATAGAAAGAAGATGTAAAAAAGCAATTCCTATTAACGACAATAGAGTAAACATTATTATAAAAAATAATAAATTCGCATATATATATTTCTTTGATGGGATGGCAACATATTGAATCATAGACCCTCTTACTATTTTTCTGAAAGAAGAGATCGCCAATAAGAAGATAGAAAATGCAGTCATACAAAATAAGAATATAAATATGATTAATGCTATATCTTGTCTATTTGAAACCCTTATCCCTGAGGACCCCTTCATATTAAATAATAAAATTAATGAAATAGTAATAAATCCAAAATAAATTATCCATACCTTCTTTTTATTACAATTATATAAATATCGAAGAAGTGAACTCATTTCCTGAACACCTCCTTAAACAACTCATTTACAGCTTTTCCCCTCTGAAAACGAAGCTCTTCTACATTCTCATGCAGTACAATCTCACCATCCTTCAAAAAGATAACCTCATCAAAAATGTTTTCAATTTCGCCAATTAAATGGGTCGAAATGATGATAGTACAATCTTCACGATAAAATTGTAATATAAGTTCTAGCACATGCTCCCGTGAAACAGGGTCGATTCCACCAAGTGGTTCATCTAATATATAAAGTT
Source organism: Bacillus pseudomycoides DSM 12442 (assembly GCF_000161455.1). Taxonomy (GTDB): domain Bacteria; phylum Bacillota; class Bacilli; order Bacillales; family Bacillaceae_G; genus Bacillus_A; species Bacillus_A pseudomycoides. Next base: position 1,263,839 of record NZ_CM000745.1, on the reverse strand, counting down.
TTGCTTTTCTCGAAAATGTTAAAATCAGCTGTAGCTTTTCAACCATTCCTTTTGACAGTACTGTAATTTTTTCTTCTAGCGGTATTTTAAATTCAGCTATCGTATCAACCGCCTTTTGAATATCAAAATCTTGATAAAAGTCTCTATAGAAAAATAAAGCCTCTTTTACAGTCATCCATTCATCAAATACTGGTCTATCAGGCATAAATGAAACAATCTTTTTTGTTTCTAAACCTACTTTCTCACTTGCTATTGTGATATTTCCTTCCGAAGGGTGCTGCAAACCTGAGATCATTTTCAATAATGTTGTTTTTCCACTACCGTTATCTCCAACAAGACCAACGATTTTTCCTTCTGTAATCTCTATGTTTAGCTCACGAATCACTGCTTTTAAACCATATCGCTTCCATAAGTTCTCTATTTTTAATAGCTCTGTCATCAGCTCTCCTCCCTTTTCTCTTCCAATGAGGAACGAAGGATTGAGAGAATTTCCTCTTCTGTAAAACCTAAATTGTCCATTCCGTTTATAAAAGAATGAAGCAACTCTTTTGCCATATCTTTGCGCAGCTCCATAATTTTCTCCCCTTCGCTCGTTACATATCTCCCCATCCCTCTGCGTGTTACAACGATACCTTCTCTCTCTAGTTCTTGAAATGTACGCTGAATTGTATTTGGATTGACTTGTAACTCACTCGCTAATTCACGTACAGAGGGAATTTTGTCACCAGGTAATAAATGACCTGTTACAATTTCCTTTTTTATGTATTCCATCATCTGAATATAAATCGGTATGTTAGGAGAAAACTCAATTTTCATTTCTCCCCTCCTTTCGTCTTAGTGTACTAGTTAAATAGTACACTAAGACGAAAGGGATGTAAATACTTGTAAGTTAAAAATATAACAAAAAAAGGTAGTGCAACCTTCGTTGCACTACCTTCCTATTTTATTTCGTTACCATTTCTGCTTCACTTTCTTCAAAAGGCCACTTCGGTAACATATTACGGAGTTCCTTATCAGAGCGATAACCCAGTGCGTATTCTGCCTGCATAATGGTATGAATCTCACGTGTTCCTTCGTAAATAACTGGAGCTTTTGCATTTCGCAAATATCGTTCTACTGGAAATTCATTTGAATATCCATATGCCCCGTGCACCTGCACTGCATCATTTGCCGCTTCAAATGCAGCGTCACAAGCGATCCATTTTGCTAAAGAAGTTTCACGTGTATTACGTTTCCCTTCATTTTTTAACCACCCAGCTTTATAAACCAATAAACGTGATATTTCAAGGTTTGCAGACATTTTCGCAATCATTTGCTGCACAAGCTGATGTTTCCCAATTTCTTTCCCAAATGTTTTTCTCTCTTCACAATACTTTACACTTGCCTCCAAACTTGCTTGAATCAGTCCGCACGCACCTGCTGCTACTGTGAAACGTCCATTATCTAATGAAGCCATTGCAATTTTAAACCCTTCACCTTCTTCTCCAAGAAGGTTTTCCGCTGGTACTTTTACTTCATCTAAAAATACTTCACCTGTGTTGCCAGCTCGAATGCCAAGCTTTCCTTTTATCGCTTTTGTCGATACTCCTGGAAATGTTCGTTCTACGATAAAACAAGAAATACCTCGGTGCTTTAATTCTGGATTTGTTTTCGCAAATATTAAGAAGTGATCTGCAACATCACATAACGAAATCCATGTTTTAGATCCATTTAATACATAGTGATCACCTTGTTTCACTGCTGTTGTTTGCATCGCAACGACATCTGACCCTGCATTTGGTTCTGTTAAACCGAAAGCCCCAATTTTTTCACCTTTCGCTTGTGAAACAAGGTACTTTTGTTTTTGTTCTTCTGTTCCCCATTGCAGAAGTGTCATACTATTTAGACCTGTATGTACAGATACAGCTGTACGGAAAGCTGTGTCACCGCGTTCTAATTCTTCACAAACAATAGCCAGCGTATTATAATCCATACCCACGCCGCCATATTGTTCTGGGATACAAACGCCCATAAATTGCAGTTCTGCTAAACGCTTCAAGATTTTTTGTTCAAAATGTCCTTTTTCATCCCATTCTTTAATATATGGAATAATTTCATTATCTACAAAGAACCTCACTACTTTTCTAACACTTTGTTGTTCTTCTGTTAACGAAAAATTCATTTGTACTGCCTCCTTATATCCATTGATTTTTTGTCATTCTCGTAATGATTTCCTGAGAATACCCTAATTTTCGCAAAATCTTTTCTGTATGTTCCCCGTGGAGTGGTGGATATTTTTGCATCTGTACTGGTGTCCTTGAAAGCTTTAATGGTGAACCTACAAGTTTAAGATTTTCAATTGTTGGATGTTTCATATGAACCGTCATATCTCTCGCCACGGCTTGCTCTGTTTCTAGCGCTTCTTTCACATTAAGAATTGGTCCATTTGGAATTCCTGCTTCATCCAAAAGTTGTTTCCATTCCTCTTTCTTTTTCTTCTTCATTTCAATAGCAATCATATTGACGAGCTCATCTTTATGCTGAAGGCGACTTGCATTTGTTTTATAACGTTCTAAGCTGGATAAATCTTGTCTACCTAGCAACAAACAAAACTTATGAAACTGCTCATCGTTTCCGACCGCAACAACAAGATCACCATCCTCCGCTTCAAATACTTGATACGGAACAATATTCGGATGCTGATTGCCAAGTCTCTCTGGTAATTCACCTGTACATAAATAATTGCTCGCTACATTTACTAATGCTGCTAATTGGGAATCAAATAAAGAAATATCAATTTCTTGCCCTTCTCCCGTTCTATTTCGGTGCTGCAGAGCCGCTAAAATCCCGATACACGTAAAAAGACCTGTGAGCACATCTGAAATTGCAACCCCTACTTTTGCAGGCTCTTCATCCTTTCCTCCTGTTATACTCATAAGCCCACTCATTGCTTGAATCATATAATCATAGCCAGGAAGATGTGAAGCAGGACCCTTTTGACCAAACCCACTAATAGAAGCTAGAATAATGTCTCCCTTCACTTCTTGTAACACATCATAACCAAGTCCCATTCTTTCAAGTGTCCCAGGCTTGAAATTTTGCACAACGATATCAGCATGAGAAACAAGCTTTTTCAAAATATCCTTTCCCATTTCTGATTTTAAATTTAATGTAAGCGACTCTTTATTGCGATTCGCACAAAGAAAATAAGCACTTTCTCCTTCTACAAAAGGCGGTCCCCATCCTCTTGTATCATCACCATTTCCTATATTCTCAACTTTAATTACCTCAGCTCCTAAATCACCGAGAATCATTGTACAAAAAGGACCGGCAAGAACCCGAGATAAATCAATAATTGTAATCCCTTGTAGTGCTCCCTCCAACTCCTTCTCCTCCTATAGTAAAAACCAGCAAAACCAATGAGAAAAAAAGGAGACATGTTGGTTTTACTGGTTTGTATTTACAAGCTATTGTGTAAAAAATTATTGTACTTTTACTTGTGCCAACACTGATTTAAATGCATTGATTACTGTATCTACTTCTTCATAACTAATTGTAAGCGATGGCTCAATACGAATTGTTTTCGAATTAATTAACGTTCCTGCAACAAGAATTCCTTGATCAAACATCGCCTTCGATACTTCATAACCAATTTCATCCTTATGGAATTCAATCCCAATCATTAAACCTTGGCCACGGATTTCAAATACTTTGTCTTCATGTCCTTCCGCTGCCTTTTTCAACCCTTTTAAGAAATACTCCCCAACTTCCGCAGCTCGTTCTGGTAATTTATCTTCCAATAATACATGGATTGTTGCAATTGCAGCAGCACATGCAAGTGGATTTCCACCAAACGTTGTTGTATGCATGAATGGATTTTCAAACCAGCTTTTGAATACTTTTTCTTTAGCAACAATTGCACCCGCTGGCATTACGCCCCCGCCAAATGCCTTTGCAAGACAAATAATATCCGGTACAACATCATATAATTCTGCAGCAAACATTTTCCCAGTGCGTCCCATTCCTGTTTGTACTTCATCAAAAATAAGTAGTGATCCGAATTCATCACAAAGCTCTCTCACTTGTTTCAAATAATTTTCTGGAGGTAAAATAATACCGCCCTCTCCTTGAATTGGTTCTAAAATAACAGCTGCAACATCTTCTCCAACTAAAGCGCATGTTTCAAATGTTTTTCTCATCATATCAATATCACCAAATGGGACGTGACGGAAGCCTGGAATTAATGGTAAGAATGGTTTACGGAACATTCCTTTTGCTGTTCCAGATAAAGAACCAAGACTCTTACCGTGGAAAGCACGTGTTGTGGAAATAAAAGTTGTTCGTTCACTGTACATTTTTGCTAGTTTTAATGCTGCCTCCACACTTTCCGTCCCACTATTTGTAAAGAAAGCATATTTCAAATCACCAGGTGTAATATCCGCTAAAATTTTTGCAAGAATCGCACGAAGTGGATCTAGTAAATCCTGACTATGCAATGCTTGACGCTTTAATTGATCCGTTACAGCTTTTACAACTTTCGGATTACGGTGTCCAACATTATAAATCCCGAATCCACCTAAACAATCAATATATTTTTTTCCATTGATATCCATGAAGCAAGATCCTTCATCAGACCATTCTACTGCTGCAAATTGCCCATCTTTTGTTACTGTTTTTCTATATGCGAGGAAGCCAGGATTTACGTGTTCTCTAAATCCATCTACTGTTTCTTTTTGGATCCAGTTCGCCTCTTCTGCAGAAACTTTCTCTTTTTCAATTAGTTGCAGTACTTTTGTAATATAATCATTTACACTCGTATTCTTCACATCTTGTTCATTAGATTTACTTTTCACATTTGTTCCCATCTATTTCACCTCTACAGTCTTTTTATTTGCAAACCAACCAATTGGTTCTACTTCTAGATTTATATTAATCTGCTTAATTTCTTGGAATTCCTCTAAACCAAACGTTCCTAAGCTACGACCGATACCACTTTGTTTATATCCGCCCCAAGGCGCCTCGTTGTATGTTGGGTGGTAACTATTAATCCACGTAATTCCTGCACGAAGCTTGCGGATTACACGCATCGCTTTAGCACCATCAACTGTAAATACACCTCCAGCTAAGCCGTAATCTGTACCGTTTGCTAGTTCAATTGCTTCTTGTTCATCCTTAAATTTTTGGATAACTACAACAGGACCAAAAATTTCTTCCTGCACAATACGCATATCAGGTTTCACATTGACAAAGACCGTTGGTTCAATAAAGAAGCCATCACCTTTCCCATCCGCCAGTATACGCTTTCCTCCGCAAACAATTTCTGCTCCTTCATCTTTTCCAATCTCTATATAGCGTAATACTTTTTCCATATGCTCCTGACTTACAAGTGGCCCCATCTCTGATTCTGGGTTATCACCAGGTCCAACATTAATTTGCTTTGCTCGTTCTACGAAACGATTAACAAATCTATCGTAAACGCTTTCTTCTACAAGAATTCTTGATCCTGCTGAACATACTTGTCCAGCACCTGCATAAATACCAAACAGAGCATAATCAACAGCTGTTTCAAAATCTGCATCTGCAAAAATAATATTTGGAGATTTCCCGCCTAGTTCTAGCGAAATCTTTTTCATATTATCTGCCGCTGTTCTCATAATGTGCTTTCCTGTTTTTGTTCCGCCCGTAAAGGAGATCATATCAACTTTATTACTTGCTGCAATCTCATTTCCTACTATTGGCCCGGCGCCCATTACCATATTGGCAACACCTTTTGGCAATTCTACTTTTTCCATTATTTCGAATATTTTCATTGCAGTGATTGGTGTAACCTCAGAAGGCTTAAATACAATTGTGTTTCCAGCTGCTAAAGCAGGTGCAATTTTCCAAACACTCATTAGTAACGGATAATTCCAAGGAACTATTAAACCACAAACACCAACTGGCTCTCTCACTACCATAGCTTGCATCGGATCAGCTACATGATACGTTTGTCCGTCTGGCTTTGTAATCAACCCAGCATAATAGCGGAAACAAGCTGCCGCATCTCCAATATCTCCTTCTGCCTCTCGATATGTTTTTCCATTATCCATTGTTTCAAGACGCGCAAGTTCTTTCAAATTTTTATCAATTTCATCTGCTATTTTAAATAAATAAGATGCTCTTTCCGCAGCAGAAGTTTCTGACCAAATTCCGCTATCAAAAGTAGCTCTTGCCACTTCAATCGCGTATTTCGCATCCTCGATCGTTCCTTCAGATGCATATGCGATAACCTTGCCATTCGCAGGGTTAATAATCGGTTTTTTCTCTTGATTACTAGAATCTCTCCATTCACCGTTTAGATACATTTTTAAATCTAGCACTGTATATAGCCCCCCTTTGTCAATCATTCATATATTATATAAGCAATAATTGTGCCAACATTTGAAATACGAAGCAATCATAAAAAAACTGACGATTTCCTTAAATAACCTATACAAAGTTATGCGTTTTTGCATAGATTATTACATTTCGCATAATTACAACAAAGAGAAGGGGCAGTCTATGTAGACTCCCCCCTTTCTCCTTTAAAAATACGAAATTGTATCAATTGCTATTTCCTTTTCATTCATGATTTTTTGATATTTACGACTAACAGAAGACTGGCTTATCCCAAGAGCCTTTGCTGCCTTTGTTGTCGTTTTATACTGCTTCATTGCAAGTAAAATTAATTGTTCTTCTACAGAATGCAATGCTTCTTGTAGTGGCAAAACTCTTGTAATCACTGGCTTTGATTTTTTAAAATCATATCCAGGATTAAGGAATTTACTAACAAATTCAGCATCAATGACTGAATCATCTGCCGATACTACTAAACGTTCAATCATATTCTGTAATTCTCTTACATTTCCTGGCCATGAATAAAACTCTAGTAAATTTAGTGCATCCGGAGTTAAATGATAGTTTTTATTATATTTTTCATTTAACTCTTGTAAAAAATGAAACGCGAGTAGTGGAACATCTTCCATTCGTTCTCTAAGCGGTGGAACTTGCAGTGGGATGACATTTAAGCGATAAAATAAATCTTCCCGGAACGTGCCCGCTTCCACCATTTTTTCAAGACGTTTATTCGTCGCGGCAATAATTTGAACATTGATTTTCGTAGGTATTGTGCTTCCAATTGGAATTACCTCTTGTTCTTGCAATACTCTGAGTAATTTTACTTGCAGATGTAAAGGCATTTCTCCAATCTCATCCAAAAATAAAATTCCTTGATCCGCCCGCTTAAAATACCCTTCTTTTCCATTTTTATCAGCACCAGTAAAAGCACCTTTCGTATAGCCGAACAGTTCACTTTCTAACAATGTCTCTGGAATCGCACCGCAATTTAATTTTAAAAATGGATTTGAAGATCTGTTTCCAAGTTGATGAATCGCTTGTGCAATCACTTCTTTCCCAACACCTGATTCTCCAGAAATAAGAACATTTGAAGAAAAATCAGCTATTTTTTTTGCTTGAGTAATAATTTGCTCCATTTTCGGACTACAATAAATAAGTTTCTTAAGAAAGCGATCTTTATTTTTAAAGCTGTCCAACTCTTTCTTATATTGTTCGGATATCTTTTTTATCTCATGCAATTCCGTCTTTAATCGCGTTGCTTCTGTAATATCTCTTGAGGCAATAATAATACGATGAAGCTCTCCATTTTCATTAAACACAGGATTTCCAACGGCTAATATCTTTCTACCTTTTTTTGTCTCTTGTACAATCGATACCTTTTTTTGTTGTTCCAACACTAATCGTGTAACTGATGGACTAAATAACCCTTTTTTCTCTAAGTCTAACAAATTTTTTCCTAAAAGATCCTTCAAATCTCTTCCCCAAAAATCATTGATAACGGTTTCACTATAACGGATTAATTCCCCTTTATGATTAACTACTAATATTTCATCATAAATGCTAGATAAAATTGCATGTAAGTCTTTATTTAAATCCTTTATATATTCAATTTCCATAGCCATATCCTCAACCATCGGTAAATCTTGCACAATAATGACCATTCCTTCGATTCTTTGATCGAAGCTTGGTATAGGACTGTAGTCAACTAATACTCCCATCTCATTTGTTATTTGTAATTGATTTAAAATCGTTTTTCCTGTTGCAAATACATTGTTAATATGTTCCCCATTAAAAATCTGTTCTGCTGGTGCATTCATTACTTTTTCAGGAGTGGATTTGATCATCTTCAAACCAGATTCATTACAATTCACAATTTTCTTTTCACGGTCTACTACAAAAATCCCCATTGGAATAGAAGTTAAAATAATTTTCAGTAGATCCACACTTTTATTTTCTTGTTTAAATAGTTCTGCAAAAACATCTTCTCTTCTTATGTATCCCGTTAACTCTCCTCTTTCATTTTTCACTATGGCAATAGGTGCCCCAATAATTTGAAAGAGAGCTGTTAAGGAAATATTTTTGCTAAGATGACATATTGTATCTAATGAAACAGCATTTGAAAGTAACATTTTAGTCGTTAAGCGCTCACTTCTTGATAGCAGCTCCTTAACATGGACGTATGCAGATAATTGATCTTCTCTTTTTAAAAACAGAAAAGATTCTTTCATATTTTCAGCGTCTATATTCCATTCCTGTTCAGATTGATCGATCGATATGGAAACAATAGGTCTAATTTTATCATGAGCAATGGAAAACATTTTGTTACTCCTCCTTTAAACTGCTTAACTTGTATTGTATCATTAAAATCGGAATTTTTTTAATTAATCTGACAATACATACTTTTTACTTACTTTACTAAAAAAAGAAGATGGATAGTTCCATCTTCCTCCCTAAAATTAATCACTACCACTAATTAAAATATCTTCTTGAATATACGCTAATACCATCCCTGGGATTACTTTATCTCCTGCTTCTACTTCTAAAGATTGTACTTCTCCGCTACATCCCATTTTAATTACTTCCAACTTACCATTCATATTTTTAATCGCAAACAGTGGTTCCCATTCATAAATTCGAGAGTCCTTATCAATAGCAACTTTTTCAACTGTTCCATAGCATGGGCTCGTAACTATTTCATAATACAAAATAAATCATTCCCTTCCTTTATTCTATTAATATTGCTCTGCCAACATTTGTGACTGGAGAATCATATGAAAAAAGCTTTGAAAATCTTCTACATCTTCTATTTCAATTCCTAGCTTAGGTGCCCAGTATTGCTCTTCTTCGATATCTTCCTGACTTAATAAAATCATTCTTCCATTTTGAATAGATGTGACCATTGCTTTTCCAAAAAATTGCTGTGAATACGTGACTGCTATATCATAGCGATGATGATTCGACATAATACAGTAATAACCAATTGGTTGCTTTTCAATTTGTTCTAATAAAATGTCCAGTTTCATTTGATTCCTCCCTTTAGCTTAAAAATGCAACCATCCTCTTAGACGCGACGCTTCTACAATTTTACGAACCCCTTCTATATAAGCAGCAATTTTCATATTTACCCCAAACCGTTTTGAAGTGTTAAATACATCAGAAAAGCTAGATGTAATTTTTTCTTTTAAACATTGGTCTACATATTGCTCTGTCCAATAATATCCTTGGTTATTTTGGCACCACTCAAAATAAGAAACAATAACACCTCCAGAGTTCGCTAAAATATCCGGAACAACTAAAACATCTTTCTCTTCTAATATTGTTATCGCCTCTTTCGTTGTCGGACCATTTGCAGCCTCAATGATAATCTTACACCCAAGTCTTTCTGCATTATGTTTCGTAATTACTCCTCCAATTGCTGCTGGAATGAGTACATCACATTCTTTTTCTAGCAACTCTTGGTTAGAGATTGTTTTACTAAAGAGGTTCGATACAACACCAAAAGAATCTCGATTCTCTAATAAATAAGGAACATCTAGACCGTCTGAGTTATAAATGCCACCTAAAGCATCAGATACTCCTACTACTTTCACACCAATATCATATAAATATTTTGCCAAATGACTTCCAACGTTTCCAAACCCTTGAATGATTACCCGCATATTTTGAATTGGAATATGTTTTAATTCACTCACTAATTGGAGCGTGTATAATACCCCTTTAGAAGTAGCTGTTTCTCGTCCTTGTGATCCTCCTAGCATTAACGGCTTTCCAGTAATAAAACCAGGAGAATCAAATTCCCTAATATGATCATACTCATCCAGCATCCAAGCCATAATCTGAGCATTTGTATACATATCAGGAGCTGGAATATCTTTAGTAGGTCCAACAATTTGGCTCACTGCTCTTACATAGCCACGGCTAAGTAACTCTAATTCTCTAAAGCTCATCTTCTGCGGATCACAAATAATTCCGCCCTTTGCTCCTCCATATGGAAGTCCTGTAACTCCGCATTTTAAGCTCATCCATCCGGCCAACGCTTTTACTTCCTCTGCTGTAACATCTGGATGAAACCTGATACCACCTTTTGTTGGCCCTGCTGCATCATTATGCTGAGCACGATATCCTTGAAATACCTTTGTTGTTCCATCATCCATTCGAACAGGAATACTTACTTCTAAAAAACGCATCGGCTTCTTAAGAAACTCGAATACTTCCTCTGGATAATGCAAAACATGGAGTGCTTCTTTTAATATGGCTTGAAATTCCTCTAAAGCATTTTCCGACTCAACTTTTTCTTGAATAGATTGTATTACATCCTCTTTTTCTGATTGAATTGCCACGATAACACCTCATTTATTTATTTATTTTTACTAGTTTTATAAAGCAATAATCGTGCCAACTGGAAATATAATGTTTATATTATCGTTTCAACCTCAACTCTTTCTCTTATTTACAAAATGTCTCACGTTCTTTATGAATAGTTGAATGATTTATGTATTATTGCATACTTGTAGCCTCTACAAAATAAAAAACACCGGATAAATCCCGATGTTTTTTATTATTTTACATTTCCTGCACTTCTTCAAAGTGCATTTGCGGAGGTGCTGAACGAAACATGTTCGTAATATATAAAAGATAACCGATTCCAATGGCAGCCCAGCTAAGTCCAAGAATAAGCGAATGAATATTGAGGTTAAACCATAATACAGCCACTGTACCTGCACCTAAAATAGGCATAACTAAGAAATTTAAAAAATCTTTTGTTGTTTTATATCTTTTTTGCTTTATAACATAGTAGGCAATTACAGATAAATTAACAAATGTAAATGCAATAAGCGCTCCGAAGTTAATAAGAGATGCTGCTGTTTCTAAATCAATAAACATAGCAGAGAGCGCAATAATTCCCACAAAAATAATGTTATATACTGGAGTTCGCAAGCGAGGATGAATGTATCCAAATATCTTCTGCGGAATTACATTATCTCGCCCCATTACGTATAATAATCGCGATACACTTGTATGAGAAGCTAAGCCTGATGCTATTGTTCCCATAAATGTTCCTACTAAAAAGAAAGTTTGAAATAATTTTCCTCCGACGTATAATGCAATTTCTGGAGCTGCTGATTCTTGATCTTTAAATACGGATGCATCTGGAAAAAAGGATTGTGTAAAGTACGTAGTGACAATGAATAAAATTCCGCCAATTAAAGCAGTAAGAAAAATAGCTCGAGGAATCGTCTTCTTTGCGTTTGGTGTTTCTTCTGAAAATGTAGTTACTGCATCAAAACCTAAAAATGAAAAACAAAGAATTGTTGCCCCTGCAACTAACGGTGATATTTGTATATCTGATTGAAAAAACGGCTGAATGGAAAAGACTTCTCCAGTTCCTTCTCCTGCTATCAATCCTTTTATAACGAGAACTACAAACACAACCATTACTAGCACTTGAAATGTTACTAAGAACGTGTTGAAATTGGCAGTAACATTTACACTAATAATATTGATAAGTGTAATAAGTAGAACAAAACCAATGACCCATGCCCAATCTGGAACACTTGGAAAAAGTGCCGACATATAAATTCTTGTTAATAGTGCATTCACCATTGGTAAAAACAAATAATCCAATAATGCTGACCATCCAACAAGAAACCCAAGCCTTGCACTAATTGTCTTTTGTGTATAAGTGTAAGCAGATCCCGCAGTAGGAAAAACCTTTACCATTTTTCCGTAGCTTGCAGCTGTAAATAACATCCCTGCTAATGCAATAAGATAAGCTCCAGGAACATGCCCACCCGTTTTTTCAGAAACGATTCCAAATGTATCAAACCCTACCATTGGTGTCATATACCCAACGCCTAGCATAACAATTGACCAAAGTCCTAATGAACGCTTTAACCCAACTCCTTTTCCCACCTATCATTCCTCCTACTTTCTCTATCTAATTTTCATGTACAGATTGATAACTAAACAGAAAACGCTTTCAATGAACCGTATATGTCATATAATGCATTACAAAACCCCTTTCTTTATTTTTTAAATATTCATGCAATTTTTGAGCCAAAATTGTCTTTGTTAAAAAATTTACTAAACAGCCATATTTTTTTATGCTCCAATGAAATTACAGGTGGGATTATTTTTCTAATTGCTTCGTTAATTTTCTATTCATTTTGACATAACTTATTCAATCTCTCATACCAATAAATACAAATGAAGTGAAACTTTAATCAGTCGGCGAATAAAAACTTATCATGAGATAATAACATTATGTAAACTATTCATAACAAAAAAGCTGCCTTTATATGAAAGACAGCTTTTTCAATCTTATCTATTAAAAATCGAATACGAAATCATCGTCTGATAACTTTTCAACATTTGTTGCTTTTACATAACCATTCCCTTTTACAGAGAAGAAATCATGGTTTTTCGTATCTGTACGTAAACCGTTTAATACGATTGGGTTAATTTCTTCTTCCTCAAAGCGTGGTTCTAATCCTAAGTTCATAAGCCCTTTATTCGCATTGTAACGAACAAAGCGATTTACATCTTCAACAAGACCAATGGATGTATAAATTTCTTCTGTATATGCCATTTCAATTTCATACAGTTCCATCAATAACTCTTGTGTTTCTTTTTGCACCTCTTGTTGTTCTTCTGCAGAAAATTCCGCAAAGATTTGCTGTGCTAAAATACCAACGAATACGCCGTGAATTGACTCGTCACGAATTATTAAGTTAATAATTTCACCACTCGCTGTTAATTTTCCTTGTCCTGCTAAGTAAAGCGGATAGAAAAATCCGCTATAGAACAAGTAACTTTCTAAAAATACACTTGCTACCATAGCCATGTATAATTCTTTTTTCGTTACTTGTGGCTTCAATAAACGACGATAGTAACCTGTAATAATACCTGCTTTTTTCTCAAGCAATGGATGGCTATCTACCCATTCAAAGATCTCATCAATTTCTTCTTCCGTTGCGAGTGTCGTAAAGATATGACTGTAACTCTTCGCATGTACTTCTTCCATAGCACCCATGAAAGCTAATACACTTTTCGCTTGCAAATTCTCAAGATGAACAAGTACAAGTGGCATCCCTTCGCCGCCTTGCTTTGTATCTAAAAGTGTTAAACCACCTAATACACGCTTATACACAATTTGCTCTTCTTTTGATAATTGCACCCAAGTATTTTTGTCAGAAGATACCGCAATTTCTTCTTCTGTCCAAAACTGAGCGATGTTTTGCTTCCAAAACATTAAACTAAAATCGTCTTCTTTTTTGTTCCAGTTTACCGCGCGCATTGAATCGCCCCTTCTCTATCAATAAGCTTTTCTAATATGCGGTAAAGCTTTCAGTTTGTAATGAAAACTTAACCGCATGTTAGACGTCTTAAATTTTATAACTAAGCATGAGCAGGGTCAGAAAAACCCTGCTCATGATGTCTTACTCTTTATTTTGTATATCAATCAATTATAGTTTGCATCAAACTGTACAAGCAACGCACTCTTCCACGCTTAACTTACGTGTTCTTGTATAATACAAACTCTTTAGACCTTTTTTATGTGCATAGATGTAATAACGTGCTAATTCACGCGTAGAAATATCGCTATTTACATAAAGAATTGTACTAATTCCTTGGTCAATATGCTCTTGAATTTCTGCGATTAAATCAATTAGTTTAAACTGATTCATATCGTAAGAAGATTTATAATACCAGAACGTATCTTTTGATAAATACGGCATTGGGTAATATGTTGTCGCATTTGCATACGTTCTTGACTCAATTTGACTTACGATCGGCATTACGCTTGAAGTTGCATTTTGCACGTAACTGATCGATTGTGTCGGAGCGATAGCCAATCTATATGAGTTGTATAAACCGTGCTTCTGTACTTCCTCTTTTAGACTTGTCCAATCTTCTTTTGTTGGAATATAGATTCCTTCAAATAACTGCTGTACTTTATCAGTTACAGGACTATAGTCTGTTGTTTCATACTTTTCAAAGTATGAGCCATTTGCATAATCCGACTTATCGAAGTCTTTAAATGTTTCGCCCTTTTCTTTCGCAATACCCATACTCTTTTCAATGGAGTAGTAATTTAACATCATAAAGAATGTACGAACAAATTCTTTCGCTTCTGCACTTTCATAAGCAATTTTATTTTTCGCTAAATATCCATGTAAGTTCATAGCACCAAGTCCAACTGAATGAAGCTCATCATTTGCTTTTTTCACAGTCGGCGCGTTTGGAATAACAGTCATATCAGAAACAGCTGTTAATGCTTCCATTCCTGCATGAACTGCTTCACGAATTTCTTTATTCTCCATTACGTTTACAATGTTTAATGATCCTAAGTTACAGTTAATATCACGGCGGATAATGTCATCTGTACCATAGTCATTAATTTCAGATGTTTCTTGTAACTGGAAGATTTCCGTACAAAGGTTTGACATCTTCACAGTTCCAATATCCTTTAACGGATGTTGTTTGTTCGCATTTGATTTAAACATTAAGTATGGATAACCAGACTCAAGCTGAATCATAGCAATTTTAATGAGCATATCACGTGCACTAATATCAAGTGGCTTCTTCTTCACATTCGGATTACTCATCAGTTCATCATACATTTCATCAATATCTATATCATCTAAATGTTTTCCGTACTCTTTATATACTGTATAAGGTGCGAAAACATGGAATGGTTCGTTTTTCTCTGCAAGCTCAAAGAACTTACTCGGAACGATAATACCGATTGATAGGGACTGAATACGGCTCTTCTCGTCGGCATTTATTTTTTTTGTATCGAGGAATTCTATAATATCCCAATGGAAAATGTTTAAATATACTGCTCCGGCACCTTTTCTTTGCATATTGTTACTCCATACCTTTAAAACGTATGGGGGATAGTCATTTCTGCTATCCTCTCTATATCGCTATAGAGTTCAGACCATATCTTCTTCTCACCAAATTCTTTGTTTAACCACTCATCGTATGTTTGATGTACATGAATATGACATAAATCACAAAGTGGCAATAAATTCATTATAAGGTTTGCTTGATTAAAGCTTTCAAAAAAACGGAATGGAATAATGTGATGTAATCTTAGTGTATTTATATCATATTTTTCTAAACACCTTTGACAACGAAAATCATAAAACTCAAACATATACTCTCGCATCCTGGACCAGTTTTTCCCATACTTGTTCGTTGTGCCGTAATTCAGCTCCACAAAAAATTTATTATTACAACTTTTTGAACAAAAAACTTTTGAATCTCTAACAGTATATGCTGGCCTAGAAAAAGGGTTTTCACAGTAAGAACATATTAAATTTACAAGCTGACTTCTATTCAATGTCCACCTACACTCATGCGAACATGTTTTTGTTACACTTTTATCAGAATAAAATTCACTCGCACATATAACACAAACTAATTTATATCTTTTAGTTTGACATTTCTTACTACAAAACTTTTGATTTATCCTTTTTCCTACAAATGATTTTCCACATCCAAAACATATTAAATTATAGTTTGTATTAATAAGTGCAAGCTTCTTCCGACACTCTAATATTCCACACGTTTTGGATCGTTCCATCTCTCTTTTATTATTCTGATTAACCTCATATTTACTTTTACAAATAGGACATATTTTTGTTATAAAGCTCTTTTTTCTCCCCATAACTGGATACACCCTTTGAATTCGGTTGGTTTGAGAAGCCAGGTTCGAGCTATATAGTCACCTACATAGCCACTTGGTCGTTGAACCTTCTCCCTATCTAATAGACTTAGGAGCTCGGCTGCTGATTTCCTGCAATCTTGGATTTTTAGGGGGCGCTACGTAATTTCTTCGTAGTATCCTACCTAGATATACTCAGGCGTTCCAGCAATTGACCCGGTTTTATAGTTGAGCCATAAGTTAACCCAACTGATTCGCATATGAAAACGAATCTTCAAGCAATTTCATAACTGGTACAACACCGCTTGCTGCGTTATCAATACCTTTAATTTGCTCACCGCGTGCGCGTAGCTTAGAAAGGTTTAAAGCGACTCCGCCACCAATTTTTGATAGCTGCATCGCCGTATTAATATTAAATCCAATCGAATTTAAGCTATCATCCATCTCTAACAAGAAACAAGACACCATTTCTCCTCTTCTGCTTCTTCCTGCATTCAAAAAGGTTGGTGTCGCTGGTTGGTAGTTTTGTTTTACAATCATGCTTGCAAATTGTTTTGCTTTATTAACATCACCGCGTCCTAAGTATAATGACACAATTGATACACGATCTTCGTAGCTTTCTAAGTATTGTTTTTGATTATTTGTTTTTAATGCATAATCCTTATAAAACTTAGATGCCGCCATATAAGATTGGAACTCGAAGTTTTCACCGTATGCAACGTTGTATACTTCCTCTACTTCCTCCAACTTATACTCGTCCAGAACGTTGTAATAGTAATCGTGCTTGTTCATATACTCGATTCGCTCTGCCACGCTATCAAAATGAACGGTATTCGCTCTCGCTTCTTCCATAAAGACTTCTAATGCTTCTTTATCTTTATGAAGCTGGTAGAAACCGTCTTGCATTTGCGTGATTTCATTATTCAGTTCAATGTGTCGCAATCTCCCGCACCCTTTCTTTAAAATATTCTACATCTTTATTTGTTCCAGATAACTCAAATTTTGATACAATAGGTACTTCGTATCTGGATGAGATTTTATCTGCACTTGCTCCGAACATATCTCCCCAGTTGCGATTGCCACTTGCAGATACGCCTTTTAAATTTGCATTATTGCGTTCTAAAAATTCTAAAACACGTTCCGGCACATTTCCAAAACCTGTTGTATACGTAATAAGAACAAAATCTTCGTCTAATACTAGATCGTCATTAATTTGAACGGCCGGCATATTTAATTTGTGGATGAAACGCTTCACGTTTCCTGTCATAGAATCATATGCAACTAACATTTCCGACCCTCCCCTTCTTTCTTTAATATCTAGATGTCGTTTCATGATTTCTCTATATATTGTATTACGTTTCAAAACAAGACACAAGATATATGTATAAATTCTTTCTTTTTTTAACTTTTACTTTTCGACATGACAAGTCCTTTTTTTCAATACAAAGACTATGAAACAACATTCTAAAACTCATGTCAATAAAGTGCTTTTCGAAAAAGTTGTCAACGAATTTAATCATATTTACAAAAATGTTATCAATATGTTTTGTCAAAAAACAGTAAATGCTGGAGAAATATATTTCTCCAGCATCACATAAAAAAGAACAGAATTTACGAGATAATCTGTTCGAAACCGGTTACACATTATTCAGATCACACAAGTAAGGAATTCTCTCTCTTGTGGATTAAACATTTATTAAATCGAGTACATATACTTTCTTTTTTGTTACACAATAAAACATATTATTGTAATGAAAAGGACAATTATTATGGCACACCAATTTATTCGTTAGTGTGATGAGAATTTTAAAAAGACTGTACACAAAGCACCGCTCATTCGCAATGTTCAATACGTAAAATATCCTTTATAAATAAATGATGAAAATTTTCGTCTTTATCTTGCATTGTAAATACTGGCGCTTCTTCATCAAAATATACAACCATTCCCTCTACATATTGATTCATAAGCTGAAATTTCACAGTTGCTCGAATGTGAATTTCTTGCTCATATGCTACTTTCAATTTTTCTATAACTTCTTCTGTACGTTTCTCAGGAAACATAACCATTCCTACGAATCGTTTTCCTGTACCATCTTTCCACATGTAGTCCCAGTGCGGTAAAATACCTTGTTTAAATTCTCCCATAATTCTCCTCTCCTTTTCCTTCTATTAAGAACGCGGTGTTTCTATATATGTATAAATAATTTTCCCGCCGTGCTGTGCATTCCCACTGAAATGTTTAAAATCTTCTCGATTTACTACAACCTCACGAAACGTATAAAATACATCCTTAGTTACAATATACTCTTCTATCTCTCCATTTTTCAGTTGATCTAAAATTGTATTTGCTAATTGTTTATCCATGTATTTCACCTCTCTGCAATATTTTATCCTATCTTTCACAAGTCGACAATGTTAAATTTCTTACATTCACAGCAAGTATCATATACTACCATAACGGTTCATCTATACTGAATCAATTGGATATTCAAGCTTATCCTATAAAATTCAAGAAATTGATGAATAACTGGTTGAAACTTTATTTTATGTTACAATAAGAATGACAACTAGGAGGGATAATATGATTCGGAAAGCAAAAAAGACAGATGCGAAGGCAATATCTCCTTTATTGTATAACGCTCTGCATGAAATTGCTGAAAAAATCACAGGTGGGAGAACAGGAACAGAAGTCTTGACAGGGCTTGAAACTTGGTTTTCAAAAAAAGAAAATCGACTTAGCTACGAGAACTGTTTCGTTGAAGAACAAGATGGACAAGCAATTGGAATCATCGTAGCCTATCATGGCAGCCATGCAAAACAACTAGATACTCCCATTGTAAAACACTTACGAAAAATCCATCAAGATTCATCTATTACGCTAGAAAAAGAAGCTGAGCTCGATGAATATTATATTGACACATTATCCGTTTCAAACACATATGGCGGACGAGGGATCGGCTCAAGATTGATTAAAGCAGCAGAAAATGATGCCTATGAAAAAGGCTATGAGAAAATCGCATTACTTGTAAATTTAGAAAACAAGCGAGCTTTCTCTTTATATAAAAAACTTGGCTACCAAGAGGATAAAACGGTTATGCTTGTTGGAGAGCCATATGCTCATTTAGTGAAACCACTATATAAAAAAGCTTTCGTTTCTTAAAAAAAGCACACGATTCTTTATTGTAATCGTGTGCCTTTATGTTAAATTGGTATTCAATATATTTCCATTCATTGCTTCATGAAATGTATATTCTGTACAACTCCATGGCTTCCCATGAAAAATAGGCGGACCAGACCATCCTCTAGCACGTAGCTCAGCCCCAATCATCGTATTAAAATAACTATGCCCTATGAGCGCAATTTGCCCATGTACTAACGCATATCCGACTAATGTATCAGCTGCTTGCTTCGCTCTTCCTTGTACTTCACGATAAGACTCAACACCTTTAGAATATCCAATCATCCATAATGTACGCCCAATAAATGTCCATACTTCCGGTTTGCACTTCACCCATTTCGGAACAAAGAAACTAGATGGTACTTCTGCCTCTCGAAAAAGGGAGCTTTGTATAAAAGAAAGAGAATTTGTTAATTCTGCTGCTGACTGTACCGTACGTTTTTGATCACTCGTTACAATAAGCTTCGCAGATTCGATTACTTCAACCGTCTCAATTGGTATGTCCATACTTTTTTCCATACCGTCTAAATCGTACCGCTCCATCCATTTGTGGAACGATGATACTGTCATTGATTCTGTAACATTGTTCAAGCGACCGTGACGAATAAAAGAAATTCGCATCTTCTCCACTCTCCATTCACCGCTCATCACCTATATTATTATGCACTTTTTCTTATTATCATCATACCATGGAGAAAGAGAAAGTCATACTTCCTTACATATCCGCACCGCTCTCATGAGTGACAGAAGCATGCATACCATCTAATCCATCAAAATATGTATCTGTTTCATGGATACGAATTATTTTTAATTGTTTATATGAAAATAAGAATAAAAGGATCATTATAAAACTTCCAACAATTTTAAACAACATTTTTACCGCCCCCAGTTTATTATACCCCTATATACTGATATAAGCACTTTTTTATCAATTCCCTCTCCTAAAATAGAAAAATACTTTATACATTTCTTATGAAAAATGACTATTTTTTGAAATTTTATCATGGAAACATTTACAAACAGGGGAATATAGTTCAAAATAAAGGGAAATAAAAAAGAACAACATTGTTCTTTTTTTGGTAAAACTGTAACAAGGAGAGTTGCTTATGAAAACCGCAGAAACTGGAGATATTATCGAATTTAAAGGTGGAATGCAAGGCCGTGTTCAAAAAGTAAATAAAAACTCCGTTATTGTCGATATAACAATCATGGAGAATTTTAGAGAACTAGATATGGAACCTCTTACAGTTGTAAATCACAAAAACTATACAGTTATCAATCAACATGCGTAATATAATAGAAAAAAAAGGATCTGCATGTATCATACAGATCCTTTTTCATTAACGATTATCGATTGTTTCAGGATATAAATCGTGATTCATCATGCGATATTCTGCCATTTTTTCATATTTTGTACCAGGACGACCATAGTTACAATATGGATCAATCGAGATACCACCACGTGGTGTGAATTTCCCCCACACTTCAATATAACGTGGATCCATTAATTTGATTAAATCATTCATAATGACATTCATACAATCTTCATGAAAATCTCCATGGTTACGGAAACTAAATAAATACAATTTTAATGATTTACTCTCTACCATTTTTTGCTCTGGAATATAACTAATATAGATCGTTGCAAAATCTGGTTGTCCTGTTTTTGGACATAAGCTTGTAAATTCAGGACAGTTGAACTTTACAAAATAATCACGGTTTGGATGATTATTATCAAATGTCTCTAAAATTTTTGGGCTATATTCAAATAAATATTTTGTATTTTGGTTTCCAAGTAACGTTACATCTTTTAAATCTTCATCTAATCTTCCTGCCATTTTTCATACATCCCTTCAATTCGATTCCTTATACGCCTCGTTTATTTCCCCACACTAACGCGTGAAGCTGAGGTAATACTTTTGCGTCATTCATTTCTTTGCAATGAACAGCTTTTTCAATGAGCCATTCATATTTTTGTAGTAAATTCCTAATAAGAATTGCATCATCCACTGTTTTCGTATCATCATTTCCAACTTGTAAGAAAAACGGTACATGCGGATAACGCTCATGCACTTTTATCGCATATTCAAAATCGTGATCATCAAATACAACGACTTTTAAGCTAAAATCTTTTCCTGCTAATCTTTCAATAACAGAATCCAGCATAATAAAATCAGTTTTCATCTGTGAGCTTGGGGGCTTTGGCGAAATTGTTATTTCGTCAATATGAAGCAACCATTCCTGCCATTTACTTCCTTGCGTCTCAATGGCGGTGCGAATTTGTTTTTCTTGTAATAAAGACAGAAAATCATCTATATTTTTCAACAACACTGGATTCCCACCTGAAATCGTTACATGTGAAAAATTTTCTCCACCAATTTCTACAAGCTCACTCCATATCTCTTCGGGAGTCATTTGCCGAATTTGTTCTTTCGCTGATCCATCCCATGTAAAGGACGAATCGCACCACGCGCAACTATAGTCACAACCTGCTGTACGAATGAACATCGTCTTTTGTCCAACAACCATTCCTTCACCTTGAATGGTCGGCCCAAAAATTTCCAGAACAGGAATTTTACTCACCGATCATCCACTCCCGTCTTACTTCTGCATAACTTGTTGGTGTTTCAAATAGACGAACAAATTCAACCCGTGCTCCTTTATATTCATTTGCACGGTCTTCTTTTGTAAGTGCCTCTGCCATCTTCTCATATATCCAAACGACCATATTTTCAGCTGTCGTATTCATCGCTGGTAATGTTTCATTTAAATAACGATGATCCAAATAAATTTCTATTTCATTTTTCCAAATTTCTTTTATATCTCCAAAGTCAATAGCAAGTCCAATCTCATTTACATATCCACTAATTCCAAAAACAACTTTGTATGTGTGACCATGTAAATTTTTACATTTCCCCTCATAACAGTGCAAATGATGCGCTGCATCAAATGTAAATTCCTTACTTACCATCACTCGTTTATTATGATATTTCAGTTGTTCACGTTGAATGTCCTTGTCCACTTTTTGTAAATTTTCTACAATGCGAAATCCAAAAAAATTCTGTTCCATTATGCGTTCGCTCCTTCGCGTTCTTGTAAATACGTATCTAAACCTGCTTTACGAAGTTTACAAGCTGGACATTCACCGCAGCCATCACCGATTATTCCGTTATAACATGTTAATGTTTTTTCTCTAACAAACTCAAATGCGCCAAGTTCGTCTGACAATTTCCATGTTTCTGCTTTATCAATCCACATAAGTGGTGTATGAATAACAAATGGATAATCCATAGATAAATTTAAAGTAACGTTTAACGATTTCACAAATACATCACGACAATCAGGGTAACCGCTAAAATCTGTTTCACATACGCCCGTTACAATATGACGTGCTCCAACTTGTTTTGCTAGCACAGCTGCAAATGATAAGAATAGTAAATTTCGTCCATCTACAAATGTTGATGGCAATTCACCTTCTTCATGTGTAATCTCCATATCCGTTCTCGTTAACGCATTTGGAGCAAGTTGATTTAATAGGCTCATGTCAAGTACTGTATGTTTAATTCCTAACTCTTTCGCAATATCAGCTGCACAGTCGATTTCTAACTTATGACGTTGATTATAATTAAATGTCACAGCTTCAACTTCTGCGAACTGCTGCATTGCCCAAAATAAACATGTTGTACTATCCTGGCCACCACTAAAAACGACAACTGCTTTTTCTTTTTTCATCTCACTCATTCTCCTTCTCTACTACGAATAAGAAGAAAGAACGTTCTTGAACTGTCACAATAAAAAAACAAAACAATACCTAAGGATATTGTTGTTTCCATAGTTTTTTATAGAGGGAGTTCGCGAACCTCTCCCATGTTATACATGGAATTTCTTCTTTCATTAACAACACATATTGTAACATACTGCACATATCCAGAAAAACATCTGATTTTTCTGTCTTTTTTGTAAGTTTAAGATTCATTTTCTTGTATTTTAATAGTATGATTATACTTATATAAATCCATTTTGATTTCCCAACATATAAGTCGCTGCTATAAAGAACAAAAGGTGACCGCTACTTATTTTCTCTCTTTGTTTTCACTTTGCATGGGGCAGAAAGAGGCGCTGACTGCTTCTATGCATGGCCGGATGCTCTCTCACCTAAAAAGAAAGGTTTTATGTCGGTTTTTCAATTTGTACTTATATAACACCATACATATGAGAATAGGGAGGAGATAAACCTGAAACTCTTTATTATTTATCTCTTTTTAAACATATTATCCATCCTCGTTATGATGCTAATGTATCACTCATTTTGGAATCAAAAAGGGAAACATTCACCTAAGTTAAATTCAACCGTATTTATATTATTTTGCAGTGCTGCAACAATTCTTTGTATTTCTTTTGCAGCAAGGATGGATAATGGATTTCAATTTGATATGCGTCATATTGTATTAATTGTCGGTACGTTAACAGGAGGTCCTATTGCTGGTGGATCGATTTTAGCTGTATTAAACATATACCGTTTTTTGTTAGGAGGCATAGGAGTTTTTCCATCTATTATAGCTTCCATTTGCTTATATATTATTCTCCTTGCCACATACAGACTCTTTCAAAGAGGGAGCAATCATATAAAAGTAGTACTTGCTATTTTATATAGTTTTGTATACGTATTTAGCTGGATTCCTTTTTTCCTTGCTGAAGTTCCTAGCACTGAATATTACCTCCCTCATATTATTGTGTATGAATTATGTACCATCATTGGTACCATTCTTATTCTTTATTTACTAAACGTACTACAATTACAAATACGCCTACAAGAAGAACTAATTAACGCTGAAAAATTTCACCTAATCGGAGAAATGGCTGCCTCTATCTCTCATGAAGTTCGTAATCCTTTAACTTCAACGAAAGGTTTTTTACAACTCCTACAATCCGAAGAATGCTCTGAAGAAGATCGAAAATTATATACAGAAATTGCTATACGTGGTATTGAACAAGCAAATCACGTACTCACAGATTATCTAACATTTGCAAAACCAAGTATAGAAAAAGAACAAGTATTACAAATCGAAGATGAATTACTTCGTGCTGTATCTCTCATTACTCCACTAGCTAATTTGACAAATGTTCGTATAACTTACACAAAGCAAAGCAACATCTTTTGTATTTCTGGAGAAAAACAAAAATTTAACCAATGCTTATTAAACATTTTAAAAAATTGTATTGAAGCCATGCCAAAAGGGGGAGATCTTATTCTCACATTAATACCGAGTCATACACAGATACAGTTAGCCATAAAAGATACTGGTATTGGCATGGATCTAGAACAACTGAAACGTCTTGGTTCTCCCTTCTATTCAACGAAAGAAAAAGGCACTGGACTTGGGATGATGGTCGTATTCAGCATCGTAAAAGCAATGGGTGGAAAAATCGATATTTCAAGTGAAAAAGACATTGGTACAACCTTTCTATTAACTTTCCCACTCATACAAAAAACGTGATGGAATCATCACGTTTTTTCCGTTTCATCAACAAGTTCCGCAAAAGTCTTTACTTTCCCATGCGGTTTTTGATTTTCTTTTCGTGCCTTCCAACTACGCTCTTGCTCTTTCTTTTTGTGTGACATGCTTTCAACTCCTTCTATGTTCTCTTTATGTATTATTCCAAAATAAAAGATAAAAATATGCATCAATCCAGTTTCTTCATCCTCCACTAATAATTAGTCCTCATTAATTAGGATTTTATAAGTGGTTTATCCCCTACCCATCTTCTTTTTCTGCATCTTAAGGAGTGGATATTACTACCCTCGAAAAGCAGGGATAAATAAGAAGAAGCGAGATAATTACTACCTCGCTTCTTCTTATTTATTCAATATAGTTCCCATGTAAATGGGAATTTTTCTTTACCTTTGCAAAATCGCATATTTTGCTTCTTTTAACTGTGTAAGATGGCGTTGTTCATGTAAATCAAGGAATTGAATCCATTGATATAGATTAAGCTCCTGAAACACAGGATGTTTTAACGAATTTTCGAACAATTCTTTTTCGTCTATAATACTATGCAGCGTATGCAATAATTCTGCGCGTGAATGTTCGAGTAATTGAATTCCTTGTTGTCTTTTCATTAATGTTTCTGTTGGTTGCATTTGTTGAGGTGCTTCTCGTTTATATGTTCGATCAAGAGTAAGTTGGAGATCTTTGAGTGGAACTACTTTTTTGTCTTTTTTCTGTAAAGCATACACAAGGGATGAAGTGACAGATTGTTCAATTAGGTGTAGATGATGCATAATTTGAATGATACTCCATTTATCACGGCGCGGTTTTACATTCACTTCCGTATCATTTAACATCTCAATTTCTGATAATAGTGTGTTTCTTGTAGATTGTAACGATTGCAGCAAAGTTTCCAAACTAATATTCATATTAGATTGAAGCATAATTCTCCCCCCTCTTTTTTGGTAAAAAAAGGTGTTTCCAACTTAGAAACACCTTTAAATAAATCTGAATTTTCTTATATTATCTCATTGTTTTATGAATGTGTCGATTACAAAATGTGAAAAAAACAAGGTTGATTTTTACAATTTTGTGTCATCCACTGCATGTAACCACGTTTGAATCTCAGTGATTACGCCTTGCACACACCCATCTGTAAATGGAGATGTCAAATTCGCAATTTCTACTAATTGTAAGAAGGATTGACTTCCACCCTTTTGACAAAGGTTCACATAGTCTTCCCACGCTTCTTGTCTATTGTCTCTTGCTCGCTTCCAAAATTGCAGTGCGCAAATTTGAGCTAATGTATAATCAATATAGTAGAAAGGTGAGCTATAAATATGCCCTTGACGCTGCCAGAAACCACCACGTTCTAAATAATCATTGTCTTCATAGTCTCGATGTGGTAAGTACTTTCTCTCAATATTACGCCATGCCGCTTTGCGATCCTCTGGAGATGCTTCCGGATTTTCATATACATAATGTTGATATTCATCAACAGATACACCGTATGGTAAAAATAGAAGTGCTGAACTTAAATGAGAGAAATAATATTTATCCGTATCTTCCTCAAAGAATAATTTCATCCATGGCCACGTGAAAAATTCCATACTCATAGAATGAATTTCACACGCTTCGTACGTTGGCCAATTGTACTCTGGAATTTCAAACTTCCGACTCTCATATACTTGAAACGCATGACCTGCCTCGTGTGTTAACACATCAATATCACCTGATGTTCCATTAAAGTTCGAGAAAATAAACGGAGCTTTATAATTTTCAATGTATGTACAATAACCGCCACCAGCTTTTCCTTTTTTCGCAACTAAATCTAATAATTCATTATCTAACATAAAGTTGAAGAACTCATCTGTTTCTTTTGATAATTCTTTATACATTGTCTTCCCATGATTAATAATCCACTCTGCATCTCCCTTTGGAGTCGGATTACCTGTTGCATATTCAAAATTCTCATCATAGTAAGCAAGCTTTTCTACACCAATGCGTGCTTGCTGCCTTTTTCGTAATTCTGTCGCAACTGGAACGATGTAATCTAGTACTTGTTTACGATAATTGGCAACCATTTCCGCATTATAATCTGTGCGATACATTCTTGCATATCCAAGTTCAACAAAGTTTTTAAAACCAAGTGTTTTCGCAATCTTCGTTCTTACTTTTACAAGTTCATCATAAATACTGTCTAACTCTTCTTCATGCTCTTCTAAAAAACCATAATAAGCTTCACTTGCTCTTTTACGCATATCTCTATCCGTATGTTGCATAAAAGGTCCAAGTTGTGATAATGTTCTCTCTTCTCCTTCAAAATCAATTTTTGCAGCCGCTAAAAGTTGTGTATATTGCGAAGATAATTTATTTTCTAATTGTAAATCTTTCACAACCTCATCTGAATATGTTTTTGAATTACATTCTGCTAAAGCAAATAATTGTTTCCCATAATAAGCCTCCAGTTCATCACGAAACGGAGAATTCATCAATGCTTTATAATATTTCGTTACATAGCCTTGTACAATCGGAGAATACTCATCAAAAAAATCTTGTTCTTCCTTATAAAAGGGATCCGTTGTATCAACAGAATGGCGGATATAACAAATATTTCCCATTGTACCAAAATCATTGCGAATCTCATTAATTACACCAATTACTTGCTTTTGCTCTTCTATCGTCTTTACATTCTCAAACTGTTCTAAAGCTACAGTGAATTTTTCTTGCAACTCTTCCGTATTTGGGCGTGTATATTCATAGTTCTTAAATGACATGAATATGCCTCCTCTCAATTATATGTACCCTTACTATAATTCCATTTCCTTTTCTGAATCTCCTTTTATTCTTCAACAGAATCCATTAGAAACTGTAACATTCCATCCATACTTCTTGTAGAACGGTGAATGAAATTACTACCTATATAAAATGAAACTTCCATCCGTGAGTTTTTTCTTTATCCTTCAAACCCTCACCTATCTTTCTCGCTTCTCTCTGAATCTTGAGGAAGAGGTTTTTCTGCCCGTAAATAGCGGGATAATCAAAAAAGCCTTTGACCATTTTACATCGAAAGCTTTTTTAACATGTTATATAAAACCATTTTGATTTTTCGACATATAAATCGCTACTATGAATAACAAAAGATGACCTGCACTCTTTTCCTCTCTTTGTTTCCACTTGGCATGGAGCAGGTAAAGGATCTGGCCGCTTCTACGCATGGCCAGTCGCTCTCTCTCATCAAAAAAAGAAAGGTTTTCTGCCGTTTTTTCAATTTGTACTTATATAAATTGAAATTCCCATCACTACTCGGGACTTTGCGAGATAACCCTTTGTTAACTTCCAACACATAAAGTCATGGCTATGAACAACAAAAGGAAATTACTACTCATTTTCTCCTTTTGTTTTCACTTGGCATGGGGCTGAAAAAGGATCTGGCCGCTTCTACGCATGGCCGGTCGCGCTCTCCCATCAAAAAAGAAAGGTTTTCTATCACTTTTCATATTTCCCAACTTTTTTAAGCAAAGATAACAGCTCATTTTTCTCATCTTTTGTTAACATTCCAAAGGAATCCTGTATAACTTTTTCATGCTTTGGAAAAATAGAAGCGATGAAGGTCTCTCCTTCTCCTGTTAACTGTGCATATATAACACGGCGATCATTCGGGCATGGAATTCGTTTCACAAGCCCCTTTTTTTCTAACTTATCAACAACATACGTAATACTTCCACTTGCAATTAAAATACGCTCTCCAATTTGTTGAAGCGGCTGACTACCTTTATGATATATCAATTCTAATACAGCAAACTCAGTTGGATTTAGTCTGTTACTTTGTATTGATTTATTTGTAGCATCCATAACAAAGTGGTGCACACGCGATAATGCAATAAACAATTTCAAAGATTGAGAAATCTCTTCCCTCTCATCATTCAACTTCATACGATTTCAACCCTTCACTTAAATTCACAAAAATTCGAGACAATCTACCAAATAAAAAGTTTTTCCATAAAGCAAAATAGCTATCAATGGTTCATCTTTGTCTCCGAATGATCGCTCAATCATTTCTCATTTTTACTCTTTCCCACATGCTAAGTACTAACTTTCACACATGAAATAAAAACATGACAATTTTAACACAGTTTATATATAATGATAATAAAAAAAAGGAGTAGCAATCTTGAATGGAAAATTACGAAGCATAACTTTTTATATACTGCTTGTTATATTACCGACACTGGGAATCGGTGCAACTTTCTATTCTTATCACACCTACCAAATGCAACAGGAAAACAAACAAGCTGCTCATACTGTTTTATTTTTATATAAGGACTACTTAGATCACCGTATTGGCGAAGCAATTTCCGCCTTAGAGATGCTTGCTATGGTCGTAAATACAGAAACAGAAAATACAAACGGAATTCAGCAAATATTACACGATACCGATGAAAAAGACGAGCGTTTTTCTGGATTATATTATACAAATAAAAACGGCCTAATTACTGTAGCATCAAAAGGTTTAACAACACCAATTCAGGTTGCAGATCGGTATTATATAGCAGAAGCTTTTAAATCAAAAAAAACAACTGTATCATCTGTCATTACAGATCGGGTTCTTGGACACCAAGCTATTATGATTGCCACACCCATTTTTACAAAACACAAACAAATTTCTGGTTTATTGTTGGCTAGTTTACGCTTTGATTATATATCGTCTGCTTTAAATGCTATTAAACCACAATATCATTTTGAAGTAACCGATGAGCATGATGTAGTCTTTTTAACAGATGATAATAACGAACCAACTGGGCAACATACAAACAAAATTTCTACTCCACTACCAAAATTAAAATGGAAAGTTGCTGTTTCTCCATTACCTATTCATAAAACAACTTTATACAAAACCGTTGCGGTAGAATGTATGGTTACTTTATTTTTAATGACAATTTTATTTTTACTCGTTCAATATATTTTGCTGAAACGACAAACAAGATTGGAGAGACAACAAAATGAAATACAAAAAATTGAATTAGTTGGTACTTTTGCAGCTAGTACAGCTCATGAAATCCGTAATCCACTTACTGGAATTAAAGGTCTTGTAGCACTCTTAAAGGAAAAACATATACAAGAACAAGACCAATTTTATTTTTCTGTTATCGAACAAGAAATAAAACGTATCAATGAAATTGTTAGCGAATTTCTTATTCTTGGTAAACCAACAGCGATTATCGAAAAAAAGTATGATGTAAGGGATATTATCAAAGAGGTCTCATTAATTATTCGATCCGAAGCAAATTTGCATAATATTATATTCACCTTGCAGTTACCAGACCATCCTGTTCATATCCGTTGTTCAAAAGATCATATGAAACAAGTGGTTTTAAATATTACAAAAAATGCAATTGAAGCTATGTCATCTGGTGATGTATTAACAATTCAGGTAACCAGTAATAAAGAGCACGCACAATTACACATTATTGACACAGGAAAGGGTATTCCAAAGCATATTCAAAAACACCTCTTTCATCCGTTCTTTACCAGTAAAGATACCGGAACAGGTCTTGGTCTTGTCATATGCAAACGAATTATAGAAATGTATGATGGACAAATTGTGATTGATAGCACAAAAAATAAAGGAACCACAGTTCATATAAAGCTTCCATTAGATTCAGCATAATTATCCTTCTCTGCGGAGGGTAATTATGTTTATTTCATAAAAGCAGTCACAAACATTTTCCAAAAAGCACTTGATTTTCCTTCATATTCTATTTGAAAAAAGGGTACCTTCATAAATGCGAACCATCTTGGTGTTTTTTGTTCTTTATATCGTTGATACTGTACAATAAGCTTGTCCAATTCTTGACTCACTTGAATTGTTTCAGTACTGTTTAATCCGTTTGTTAAACCTAAATGAATCATTTCTTCACGCTTCATATGAATATCACGCGAAAGTTTTTCCATTGTGTACTCCCGTTTTGCTGTAAACATCCATATCCCCCTCATTATTCTTCCATACTCTCTACTTCATTTTCACTCCATACATTCAGACTACAAATGTATATTGTAACCGAATTAGAATACTCAGAAATTCTAACATTTTCTCCCTGTAATTTACAAATCTTTATCCTCACTTTGAGAATTATTACAAATTATTCTATCTTTGTAAATACATTCGCAATAATAGACATTTTTTTCATGGTATTTTTTCCAAACGACAAATAAACTCTACTTTTACATTTTTGATTTCCAGTACTTCGACATTTTTCTCGTTTAATTTATGTAAAAAACGCAAATCATAATTATAGATTTGCGTTTCCATCTTCACAAATACAGTACCTTATTTTATTAAAAAAGATAAATTTTCTATAAAGGTAAACCTTAATCAGTACGAACTTTCTTCATTCCCACTGATTATTAGCACTTACCAATCAGGATTTTAGTGCAGTTCATGCAAATTACATATCTAATTTGTTTCACTAACTAGAAATTTGATAAAGCTTTATTTATAACAAATCACCCATTCAGAAAGGAATTTTTTATATGCGTAAACATATCATTATTTTTTTCATTTTATTATCTACTGTCATTTTTCCTTTTCAAACGTATGCCCATACAAATAAAGTTGCCATTGTAATCGACGACTTTGGAAATAATATGAAGGGAACTGAAAGGATGTTATCACTTCCCATTCCACTTACTGTAGCTGTTATGCCCTTTCTTCCATCTACAAAACAAGATGCAGTAGCTGCACATCAAAAAGGGCATGAAGTTATTATTCATATGCCAATGGAGCCTATTAAAGGAAAAAAAGAATGGCTTGGTCCTAAAGCCATTACAACTGATTTAAGTGATCATGAAATTGAAAGTCGGGTCGAACAAGCGATTCAAGAAGTACCACATGCAATTGGGATGAATAATCATATGGGTTCTAAAGTAACAGCTGATGAAAGAATTATGCGAATCATACTATCAGTATGTAAAAAACATGGCCTATTTTATTTAGATAGTAAAACAAATCCCAATAGCGTAGTACCAAAAATCGGAAAGGAATTAGGAGTTCCTATTGTAGAAAATCAATTATTCTTTGATGATGTTTATACATCATCTCATATTACAAAGCAAGCACAGTTACTTCTACAAAAAATTAAAGAAAAACCTGTCGTAGTAGCAATTGGTCATGTCGGCCCTCCTGGGGAAATTACTTCTCGTGTTATTGAGTCCACCATTCCTAAAGTACGTGAACATGCAGACTTTATTTTCTTATCCGACCTTGTCCTCTCACCACCACCTGTCTCCAAACAAAAATAGAGAGCAGCTATATGCTGCTCTCTATTTTTCATACTACTACCTTATATATAATCTACATGACTCACGCGAAATCCTTTTTTCTCTATTTTTGCAATTAATGATTCTAATGCTTTTTCACTTAAGTCATCTGTAATGTTCACAATAACACGACGAATATATTGATCACCATTGTCCAATGTAAATAATCCACCAATATGATAAGACCTGAGCAACGTTCCTAACTCCTTAATTGTCCCCTTACAATCTTGCGTTGCGATTGTTATTATATAACCACCCGTTTGCATCCCAAATGAATCTTCAATGACATCAAATATATTAGAATGTGTTAAAATGCCAACAAATTCATTGTACTCATTCAATACAGCTAAAAATGGAAGACGCCTAATTACATAAAAGGCTCGAAAAAAAGAATCCTTTTCAAAAATAAATGCAGATTTATCTTCCATAATATCTTTCACACATACATCTTCTAAACCCTCATTACATTTACGTTCTAAAATATCTACTTTATAAATGATCCCTTTAAATCTCTTCTCATCTTCTGCAAGTACAGGGATTGCTCTATATCCCTTCACGTCCATAATTTTTAACGCCTGTTCCCCCGAATCATTATCCTTACAAAATGTCACCTGTTGTTTCGGCAGAAAATGATATTTAACTCGCAAAATACGTTCCTCCTCACATGACGACATGTAATCTATATATAATAAGGAGACCCATATTTTATGAGTGAAATTATTTTTTAAAACGCTTTCATTTATTAGTTTGCACGTGACGAATTATTCTCTTTATATAACTGAACTCTTAGTTCCTTTAATCATCAATAATTTCACGTGATAATTCATTAAATACTCTAACCCTTCTAGCCATTTTTTCGTCTCTTCTGGCGAGTTTCCCCATACAATCATTCCGTAATTATGAACAAGTATAGCACCGCCGCCTTCTATAAAATTAGGAACATGATTCTCTAATAAATCAGCAAACTTCTTTTCATTTTCTACAATCGGAATCGTAATCTCTGTAATTCCTTCTTTTCCAAAAACACGTTCTACAGTGCGTTTTTCAAATGTAACTGCTCCTTCTTTTCCATATAACTCTGATATTAAATGACTATCTACAGTTTGAACTTGCAAAATACACTCCGCATTACCTTTTTTATAAATATCTGCATGCATAAACGATTCAACTGCTGGTTTTTCATCATTTGCAAATACAGGCTCACACATACTATTTACTACAATAAAATCCTCTTCTGCAAATAACCCTTTGTCTCTTCCTTCAATATTTACTAAAAATGTTAATGGTTCTTGTGATGTCCGCATAGATAAACTAATTTTTGTACCATAAAACCAATCACGGAGAGCCAATTCCATTCTTACATCTCTTAACTCTTTCCACTTCTTTAAAAAAAATAACATTTCGTCACCCCCATGAGAATATTACTGTAATGGTTTAGCCATTTCTATGTAAAAGAAGTATTTTTTGATTATTCCAAAAATTTAATTGAATTATCACATGAGAATCTCTTTTTGTCAATACAATTTCTTCATCTACCTGAAAATTAGGCACGTGTTACACAACAAAAAAAGCTCTTTCACAGAGCCTTTTTGTTCATCATTTGAAGCATCTCACTCTTCTCTTGCTCATTAATAATGCCGATCTTTTGTAACATATTTGTATACAATATAAGTTTATTATACAAGCGTTCCGACACCTTTTCCCCTTCTTTCCTCTAGTCAACTTTTTTTCTGTTGGTAAATTATATGAAGGAAGCCGAAAAATGTGTCCATTTTTTTTGCACTGATACAAAACTTTTCAAAGTACCTCTCTCATCTATGTGTAAAACAATAAAACAGTAGGCCCTACAACTTTCGGATTGGAAACCTATATTTAACTAATCGTCCAGCGAATATTATTTTTTGTAATAAATTCTTCAAAACTATGAGGCATTTTTTTATCGCAAATTACGTGCCCAATATCAGAAAAACCGGCGATTCGATAATTTCCTTTTACCCCCAGTTTTGTATGATCACATAAAATAAACGCCTTTTCCGCTAATTGAATCATCGCTTCTGATAACTTAGCTTTTTCCAATTCAAAACTCGAGATTCCAAAACTAGGTAACAATCCATCAATTGAAATAAATGCCTTATGAAAATGAAACTGACGAATGACTTGCTGTGAAATAGATCCTGATACACGACAGTGTTTTGGAGATACCTTTCCTCCAATAAATAATACTTCACCATCAAACATTTTTTTATTTATAGAAGAAATGAATTGGGTTGCAACAGGAAATGAACTCGTCACAACAGTTAAGTTTTTCCGATGAACGAGATACGGGACCATTTGCAGGGGCGTGCTTCCATCATCAATAACAATGACATCTCCATCTTCTACAAAAGTTGCTGCTTTATAGCCAATTCTTTTCTTTTCCTCAATATATAGCATTTCTCTTTCTAGCATAGGGGGCTCTATCCCTGCTCCCGGAAGTTGAACCGCTCCCCCGTATACTTTCTTCAACTTCTTTTCCCGATCAAGCTCTTCTAAATATCTGCGAATGGTTTCTGTTGATACTGAAAATTCACTTGCTAGCTCTGAAACTTTCACTTTTCCCTTAAACTCTACTTTTTCAAGAATACTACGCTTTCTCTCTTCTCCAACAATAGACATAACTTCACCTCATTTTTCTCTCTCCCACTTACTTTTTCGGTTCTGCTTTTTGCCCAAATTCTTTTTCCAAACGTTCTAAAGTTTTATCGCGATTATCAGCCGCCCATTTAAAATCGTTATTTTTATATAACTTATCTGTTACATCTTTTGGGAAAC
This sequence comes from Bacillus pseudomycoides DSM 12442, assembly GCF_000161455.1. GTDB lineage: Bacteria > Bacillota > Bacilli > Bacillales > Bacillaceae_G > Bacillus_A > Bacillus_A pseudomycoides. The sequence goes on along the minus strand of NZ_CM000745.1, from coordinate 1,229,014 downwards.
CATCCGGAAGTTTATAATCATTTTTAATCGTCGCGAATCCATTTTTCTGGCTTTTTATCATCTTTAAATTGCGAAAGTACACGATCTACACCTTTTGGAGAGTATTCTTTCAACATTTCTTTCTTTTCTAGAGCTAAAAGACTAGAAGCTGCTGTTCCCCATACAACATCTGCTTGTGTATTTTTCCCTTCTGCTAACAATTTCGCTGTAATAACCCCTGTTGAATCACGAACAATATTTAATTTCACATCTGGGTATTTCTTTTTAAAGGAATCAAGATAACTAGGTACAAGTTCTTCTTCAATTGCTGTGTAAACTGCTAATGATCCAGACAGTTTGTCATCTTTCACTTTCGCCCCAGCAGTTTCTTCTTTCTTAGTACCACATCCCATTAATAAAGAAAATATTCCCCCGGTTGCTACAGCTTTACAGAGTGTTTTTTCACTTTTTCTCTCTCCTTTTATTTTTCTTATGTACAACTCCAATATAAACGCCAAGTGTAAAAACAGTATTAAACTAACATTAATCTTTTGTTTGTTGTTTGTTTTTGTGTAATACGTTGCTACTTCAATGTTTTTTCATATTTTTTCACAACAAAAAAACAGAAAATTTACAATTAATTAAGAAAAGATTAAAAATTCCACAAAAAAATGAGGCGTTTGTAAAAAACGCCTCATTTTTGCTTACCCTTTTTTGAATTGCGATTTGCATATTTCGCTGGATTTTCATTTTCATACTCTACCGCAAATTCCGCATCCGGTAGGCTTTCTTTTGGAGTTTTATTATGATTCATTGCCGCATGTTGTTTTACTTTTCGTTTTACCACTTACAATACCTTCCTTCACTGTAATGACATCTTACTTTCTATATTAGTTTGAGAAAACTTTCAAAAATTATTGATGGGAAGTGTTAACAAGTACAAAGCAACGTATATATGGAAACACTATATCTGAACAGGAAATTCATATTTCCTACTATAATAAAGAAGGAACGATTACTTTGAAGAAAAAACAACAAATTCATTCACCCATTTTAGATGAAACCTTGCCGCATCAAATGAATTTCCCCTCCTTTAAAGGAACAGGAAAACAAATGCAACAACCCTTTATTAATCAATACGATGTTGTAATTGGAGATAGTAAATACAATTCTAAAAATAGCCCACTTAACAATTGGAGTGATGAAGTTGATCCGGCCATTATGGCTGGCGAAGAATGGATCCATCCAACAAATGATATCGGATGGATTTCAGAAGAAAATCAAGAAGTGTTACGAAACAAAACAGACGGGGTTGAAGATTCATTTATGCACCCTCAATTTGGTATTAACGATTAAAAAACCATTCTACCTTTATAGGTAGAATGGTTTCATGTTATCCAATAATAATTCTCTCTTTGGGATATTTATAGCGAGGTGGTTGTTCCCTTCCACCACTTGCTAAAATAAATGTTAAAATACCAACACGACCAATAAACATGAGAACAATTAATACAAGTTTTCCAGCAGTTGTTAAATCAGAAGTGATACCTGTTGATAACCCAGTCGTTCCAAATGCAGAACATACTTCAACAATTAAACTCATAAATGGTGCATTTTCAGTCATCGATAAAATAAATAAAGCAAAAGCACATAATAAAATCCCCATAGTCATAACAACGGACGCTTTTAAAACGTCTTCCTCATGCAATTGCCGTTTAAAAACACGTACCGTTCTGTCACCTTTTGCAAACGTATATAGGGAAAGAATATTCACAGCAAACGTCGTTGTACGTATTCCCCCTCCAACTGAACTTGGAGAAGCACCAATAAACATTAAAACACTCATAAATAAAAGCGTCGGCTGTGACAAGTCACGTATATCCATTGTCGCTAATCCACCACTTCTCGTTGTAACGGATTGAAACAACGTATAAAATACCGTTTCATGCCAGGATTTCCCTAATAAAAACTGATTTCGCTCCAATAAAAAAATAACGATTGTTCCCACAATAATAAGCGAGAAAAATGTCGTTGTTGTCAATTTTGTAAATAGTGAAAAACGAAACAATTGATGTTTTTCCTTACTCAAATACTGTTTTACTTCCATTAGCACAGGAAAGCCAATTGCTCCTAAAATAATAAGAAGCATATGAATTATTTGTACAATATAGTCTTTCTGATATGGAATAAGCGACTGACCAGTTAAATCAAATCCACCATTCGTTGTTGCACTAATAGAGGCAAAAAAACCATGAAAATACGCTTCTTTCCAACTTGGGAAATAGAGTAAAAATCTTGTTCCTAATAGAAGCGCCCCAACCACTTCTATCGAAATAATCAAAATTAAAATAGACCGCATCAACTCAACAAGCCCTGATAAATTTCCTTGGTTATGATCTGCCATAATTAATCGTCTTCGCTGCAATCCTATTTTCTTACCTGTTATCATCCAAACAAATGTACCAAGTGCCATAATTCCTAAACCGCCTAATTGTAATACGAGCGCTAAAATCATAATACCTGCCGTATTAAACGTATCTGGAATAGAAACCACTGAAAGCCCCGTAACACTAACAGCGCTAACAGATATAAATAACGCATCTATAAAAGTCCATTTTACACCTGGCTTAATGACAAATGGTAAACTTAATAAAATTACAGAAACAATTACTGCTATGAAATAAAATAAAACAATAAGCTGTACCGGACGCAATTTTTGCAAAAATTTCTTTATATCTCTCATCCCATCACTTCGCTACCTTTTTTCTATCGATTAAACAAAGAAAAATCATCATTTTCTTTATTTGTAAATAACTGCTGAAATAGTTTTGCAAATACCATTCCATATACAGTTCCATTTCCTCCATACGGTAATGCATAATACAAATTAGAGACTTTATCATCTTCTTTACAAATAGGAAGACCATCATGACTTCCGCCAAATGCAGCAGCCCAATAATATTCAGCTCTTATATTTGAAAGATTTGGAAACATCTCTTGTATAATTTTAGTTAGCAACTCTCGTTTATGCAATAACTTTGTATCACCAAATTTCTGAAGTTGCATCGCTTCATCTAATCCGCCTACAATAATTCTATTTTTGTACGTACGAAAATACAAATACGGCCGAGCAGTTTCCCAAATTAATGATTGTTCGTGCCACCCATTAAAATGCTCTTGCTCATTTGTAACAATAGCATAAGAGGTTTCTACCGTTGTATTTGCTTCTTTTTTCCCAAATAGTGTTTCATATCCTGTAGCCATAATCACTGCTTTCGCTACAATTTTCTTACCTATTTTTGTGTAAGAAACCAAATCTTTTTGAACAGGCTTAATATGCACAACCTCTGTATTTTCAAAAATAGAAGCACCTAGCTGGTTTGCTTTATGTATAAGACCATGAGCTAACATATACGGGTTCACTTCTGCATCCCCCCCTGTATATAATGCTGCCGGTTTTGTAAATGAATATCGTTTCTTAATATCAGATTCTGTAAAATACTCAACAGGAAATCCGTAACGTTGTAATGTACGATACTCTTCTTGAAGGAATGAAATATCTTCATTTTGACTTGCATAATATAAGCTTCTTCTCGGAATAAAACAAGGATCAATATCTAACATTGGAACAACCTGTTCCAATGTTCGCAGTGCCTAGTAACAAAGCTGATAAGCTCGCACCCCTTTTGCTTCCCCAAATGTATGAATCAAAGATGTCAATGACTTATCATGAACAAATTGTAGTAATCCTGTATTAGCAACTGTGCTTCCGTGTGCAATTTTTCGTTTATCAATCAACGTGACACTCATTCCTAATTTTGTTAAAAAATATGCAATTTGAGCGCCTGATTCTCCGCTTCCAACAATAAGCACATCACATATCATATCATTTTCTAATATCGGATAACAAGGCATACAAGCTTCTTCATTCCAGTATAACTTCCCTAATGCTAATTTCATAACTATTCTCCTACAATTGAATTTCCTCCCTTTTATTTTTTGTTACTTTACATAAAAAAATCCAGCTAGCCTATGCTAGCTGGATTTTCCATTTCATTCGTATGAACAAAAAAGATATGTGTTCAAGCCATATTAATCACTTTTTCACTTCAATTAGAGCGTTCCTCAAGCCAATTTCCAACTGTAGGATACGTTTGTTTTACAGCCGTTCCACCATATACAACTGACATATGTCCTGTCGGCAAGCACACATACTGTTTGTCTGTACTAGAAATATGGTCCAGCAACGCCTCTACTTGGCATGGCAATGCAATATGATCACGTTTTGCAGAAATATTTAAGACATTTGCCTTAATGTTTTCAAGTTTTACTTTTTGACCTCGAATCACGAGCTCACCTTTAACCAATTTATTATTTTGATAAAAATCGCGAATCCATTGTCGATACGATTCACCTGGGAATGGGATACCATCTCCAACCCATTTTTGAATTAGCTTCCAGCTTTCAACAAAGCGCTCATTTTCTGAGCGATCAAGTAAAGCAACATACGGACCAACAAAGTTTGTAATTGGCTTTAACATTTTATTTCCGAAATCAATCATTTCCGGCGGTATATTTCCAAATGTATCAACTGCTTTGTCTAAGTTAAAATACTTTTCATCTAATAATGGACCATATAATCCGGTTTCAGAGAAATCAAATGGACTTGTCATAAAAATTAAATTTCGAATCGGCATATGTGGGTGAAGTGCCGCATAAATGGATGTTAGCGTACCACCCATACAATATCCGAGTAGAGATACCTCGTCCGCTTTTGCAGTTCGCATTACTTTTTTAACTGCTTTTGCAATATAGTCGAACACAAAATCATCAAACTTTAAATGACTATCTTCTAAACCGAATGTGCCCCAATCAAGCATATACACATCAAAACCACGATCTACTAAATATTCCACCAAACTATTTCCTGGTGTCAAATCCATAATATATGGTTTATTAATTAGCGCATAGATCAATAAAATGGGAACCGAATGTGTTTTTTCCTGCTTTGGAATGTAACGATACAGCTTCGTTTTATTTTTCGTCCAAATGACCTCTTTTGGAGTTAAAGCAACTTGTGGCTCTGGTTCACGCAGTAAAACTTCACTCGCTCTTTTAAAACGACGATATGCTTTTCGATATTCTTCTGGGTATAGTTCCAATTGCTTTTCCCATTCTGTTACGAATGTAGTCATTTTCCTATCTCCTTTTTAACTGATTTCCTTCTTCAAGAAAGAAGTGCACTCCTGCTATGGATATGCACTTTCTCCTTGCTTCATTACATATATAATCCGCCGTTAATATTTAACTGTTGACCAGTGATATACGCTCCATCACGGCACAAGTATACAACACCTTTTGCAATTTCATCCGCTTGTCCGAAACGTTTCTTTGGAATCTTAGAAACGATTTTTTGACGAACATCTTCCGGCACTTCTGCTACCATTTCTGTATCAATGAATCCTGGGCAAATCGCATTCACTGTTACATTTGTTTTCGCAAGTTCTAGCGCTAATGACTTTGTAAATCCTAACATACCAGCTTTTGCTGCTGAATAGTTTGTTTGTCCAAATCCACCAGCTTGTCCAATAATAGAAGAAATGCTAATGATTCTACCCTCTTCTGATTCTGTTATGTAAGGAAGTGCCGCACTCGTTGTATTAAATACACTACTTAAGTTTACATCGATTACGCGATCCCAATCTTCACGGTTTAATTTTTTGAAAGTACGGTCTCTTGTAATACCAGCATTATTTACAAGAATATCTACCTTACCAAAATGATTCACAGCTTCATCTACAAGGCGCTTCGCATCTTCTAGCTTAGAAACATCTGCCTGAACTGCATATACATCATGACCTTCTGTTCCTAATTCATTCACTAGATTTTCAGCCGCTTCTTTACTGCTATTATAGTTAATAACAACCTTTGCTCCCTCTTTTGCTAATGCTACTGTAATCGCTTTACCAATTCCTTTTGCCCCACCTGTTACGATTGCTACTTTACCATTTAATTGAACCATTTCTATTCCCCCTTTATTGAATTTGTTAGATATAAGAATGCATCACCTTGATGCATATTTTAAAACGATATTCTACATACAAACTATTTTCAGCTGTTCATACCATTCGTAAAAGAGGTTCTCCCTTTCCCTTTTTGAACGTATAAACAACACTTCTTAACTACTTTTTATTCTCTGGTTTCAGAGGCGCTTTCGCCACTTCTTTCTCTGGTTCCTGTAATTTTGCTAACACTTCATTTTGTTTTTCAAGTAATCCTAAAATCTTATCCACTTTATCTTCTAATGTACGAATATCTTGTTTCACTTTTGTTACATCACGTTTTAGCGTAGGAGATTGTCCTAAAGAATCTGCTTTTTCTTCCAAAAACTCTTCGATGTTATCAACTTTATTTTCTAAGTTAATAACAAGCGTAGCTACTCTTGCGATATCGTCTTGGGTTGGCATGTTCACTTTTTCTAAATAGCCTTTTGTTGCATCATTCAACATCTTCTGATAAAACAAATTCAAATCTAGAACGCTTCCCATCCAAGCAGAATATTCTTCTGTTTTGATTGTTTCATTGAGCGTTTTTCCCCAAAATGTTTCGGTCTGTTCATAAGCTTCTTTCCATGCTTGTAGTGGATCGAATTTTTGATCAATCACTTCTCCTACACTCCTTTATTCGTTTTTGAAACAATTCAACCTATTCACTATTTTCTAATATTCTGAATAAAACTTCAAGTCTGTATTTTGTTTTTTTCTATATTCCAACAAATGTATTGACATAGAAAACAGATAGGTGTAAATTGCACTTATAAGCAAAAAATTCCATTTAACTGATTCATGAGGTGATGCACAATCATGCTACATAATGAACCAGAACAACAAGAAAGTTTGGAAACAAACCAAGCGAAACAACCAAACTCCATGCCAAAAAACTTCTTAGTTCCCTTCTTACTTCTCTGTCTAAAAGACTGGAGTCTTCACGGTTACAAACTGATTCAAATGCTAATGGATATTGGCTTTTCTTCCGTTGACCAAGGTAATGTTTATAGAACCTTGCGCAAGTTAGAAAAAGAAAACCTCATATCTTCCACTTGGGATACAAGTGAAGGAGGGCCAGCAAAGCGAATTTATTCTTTAACAGAATATGGAGAGCAATATTTAGCAACATGCGCGACCTCTTTTGAACATTACCAAAATATGTTGCGAACATTCTTCACGTTATACACCAATGCATTCTTTCCATTTTCTACTTCTCCAGAAAAGGATGAAAAAAAATCTTCATCTTCACCTGGTGGTACAGCAGAATAATCTGCGTTCACAATATGCAAAAAAATATTTGGAGGTCAAACCATGGAAACTAAACCATACGAACTGGTCGATGCATTTTGGAAAAATTGGTCACATTCTCTTTCCCTTTTCTCTTCAGCAGGGAAACAATTGGAGCAACTTACTTTAGAAACTTTAAAACAACAGCAGGATGCTTTGCATAAATTAACAGCAGGAGTAGATGAACTCGAAAAAGAACTACAACAATTCACTACTCAATTTAATAGTCAATATACAGAATACGTGAAGCAATTCACAGGCAACTCCTTAAATGAACAAATTAACGAATGGCAAGAAAAATGGAACGAACTTTCTAATCATATTCATCAACTTACTGTGTCTCCAACAAAAACATCTTTATCGATTCTTACTCAAACGAACGGCAAGTTTGAAGAAACAACAAAACAATTCATTGAACAACAACAACTTCAACGTGACGAGGGTCAAAAACAATTAGAAGGTTTTTTGGAAGAATTCAAATCTACACAACTGGAACTCGTAAAAAAGTTCGAGGAAAACTCAAAAAATCTATTTACTTCCATCAAGTAAGGAAAATGTGGCAGCTTACCGCAGAACAAACTAAACTCTTTCTTCCTCCCATTGCATCAAGATGGCTTACATTTTTCGATATGGAAAAGAAGGAGGAAAAAATGAATCCATTTCAAGAAGCGCAGTCTGTTCCAGAGCTTCATTATGATGAGATTCAAGTTGGCGATCAAGCATCCTTAACAAAAACGATTACCAATGAAGACATTATCACTTTTGCAAAACTGACCGGGGATGTAAATCCAATTCATATTCTGGACTCTTTTGCAAAAACAACAATGTTTAAAGAAAGAATTGCACATGGTATGCTTGTTTCAGGATTTATTTCGACCATTCTCGGAACAAAATTACCAGGAAAAAACACAATTTATTTATCACAAAATGTATCATTTCGTGCACCTGTAAAAATTGGTGATACCTTACGCGTAGTCGCAGAAGTTATCAAAAAACGTGATGATAAAAAAATTATTACGTTGCAAACAAATGTATATAATCAATGGAATGATATAGTTGTCGAAGGTACAGCAACAATAATGAAAAAAGAGTAGCACACATGCTACTCTTTTTTCGTATCCAATAACTTCTAATCTCACCGATTACTTCCGTGTATGACCAAACATATAACACATACACTAACGATACCAGTTTATACAGTGAGCTAGCTTGTATCAGCAAAACATTCCTTTACTGCTCATTAAAAACAAATAAACTGGAATATAAATTAGGATGTGTTATCAATGGTAAAAACAAATAAATTACTTGTTCCTGGTGCTGAGCAAGCGCTAGAACAATTTAAATATGAAATTGCACAAGAGTTTGGTGTAAGCTTAGGTTCGAATACAGCATCTCGTTCTAACGGATCTGTCGGTGGCGAAGTAACAAAACGTCTCGTTTCCTTAGCACAACAACAATTACGTGGATAATTCTATAAATAATTGATTCAGGGGCAGATATATTCTGCCTCTTTTCCTTTTCAACATACATTGTAATTCTTTTTGACATACTACAAAGAGCAAGCCGAAAGGAAAGGTATATACTATGAAACGGATTAATATTAAAATGAGTCCTCCTCGTGTACTTACGTTATCTTTTATTGCACTATCCATTATCGGAACATGCCTATTAAAACTGCCTATCTCCACTACAACTTCAATTTCTTGGCTAGATGCATTATTTACAACTGTTTCTGCATTTACAGTTACAGGACTTGGCGTTGTTGACACCGGAAAAGTGTTCACCCTATTTGGGCAACTTGTCATTTTAACACTCATACAAGTTGGCGGTCTCGGCATTATGAGCTTTGCTATATTAATCGCGATTATGCTCGGGAGAAAAATCGGTCTCCAAAATCGAATTTTACTACAGCAAGCATTAAATCAAACAAATATCGGCGGAGTGATTCGTCTCGCAAAATCATTATTTCTATTTTCTTTTACCATTGAATGTTTCGCTACTCTTCTTCTTGCTTTTGAATGGGTTCCAAAATACGGTGTTTTTAACGGACTATATTATAGTTTTTTTCATGCCATTTCAGCATTTAACAACGCCGGATTTTCCATTTGGACTGATAATTTAATGTCACAATCTCATAGTATACTCGTCAACATAGTCATTTCCTCTCTCATTATTTTAGGCGGAATTGGTTTCACAGTCATAGTGGATATAAAAAGAAAACGCAACTTTAAGAACCTTACATTACACTCTAAACTTATGCTCTCATCTACTCTTATTGTAAATATTGCTGCTACAATTTTAATTTTTATATTTGAATTCCATAATCCAATTTCTATGAAAGGATTTACACCGTTTGAAGAAGGACTAGCAGCCTATTTCCAAGCTGTTTCCACACGTACAGCTGGTTTTAATACTGTAGACATGGCACAATTAACAAAACCATCTCTTTTACTAATGATGTTGCTCATGTTCATTGGAGCTGGTAGTGCTTCAACAGGTGGCGGCATTAAATTAACAACCTTTTTAATTATGCTACTCGGGGTTCTTAAATTTTTACAAGAGCAAGATGACATTGTCATCTTTAAAAAATCAATAAAAGATGGTTTGATTGTAAAATCACTTGCCATTGTAGTCATTTCAATCTCATTTATTTTTTTCGCCATATTAATTTTAAGTATCACCGAACAAGTTCCCCTCTTAATGAGTGCCTTTGAAGTATTTTCGGCATTTGGGACTGTTGGTCTCAGTATGGGACTTACCTCAAAATTGACAATAATCGGAAAGATAACCATTATCTTTATGATGTTTTTTGGAAAAATGGGTCCTTTAACATTAGCATTTTCTTTTGCACATAAAAAACAAAGAAAGATAAAATATCCAAACGAAGACATTTTAACAGGTTGACAAACATTTACATTATCCATATAATGAAAATACAATAGCATATTTCCAAAGGGGAGTAGCGTCCAAGAATATATTCTTGGAAACAAAGTCGTCATTACGTAGAACTCAGTTCTTCCGGCTTTGTTGGCATTTTTATTACATATGTCTAGCAAGACCTTTGCCTATCAACGGCAGAGGTCTTTTTTGTATTCTTTTCCAATTCCTTCCGTCGTTGATAGGTTGGAGTATGGGGAAACTAAACAGTGGGGAAACCTCTTCACTTGTTTAGGATTTATACAATTGAGAGGAGAATGTACATGGATGTATCATTATTATTGGAGTATGGTTGGGTATTGCTTATCTTAATTGCACTAGAAGGAATTTTAGCAGCAGATAACGCTCTAGTCCTTGCCATTATGGTAAAACATTTACCAGAAGACAAACGAAAAAAAGCATTATTTTACGGATTAGCAGGAGCTTTCGTGTTCCGTTTTGGATCATTGTTTATGATCTCTTTCTTAGTCGACGTATGGCAAGTGCAAGCACTGGGGGCGATTTATTTAATGTTTATCGCTGGTAACCATTTATTCAAAACATATGTTAAAAAGAATACACATGAAGAAACTGAAGAGAAAGAAACAAAGAAAAAACAAGAAAACTTTTGGTGGACAGTATTTAAAGTTGAAGTTGCCGACATTGCGTTTGCCGTTGATTCTATTTTAGCAGCTGTTGCATTAGCGATGACTTTACCAAAAACAGGCCTTGGTACAATTGGTAGTCTTGATACAGGACAATTTCTTGTTATTTTTACAGGTGGGCTCATTGGTTTAATCATTATGCGATTTGCTGCATCTGCTTTCGTACAAATATTAAAACGTAAACCAGGGTTAGAAACTGCTGCATTCTTAATTGTTGGTTGGGTTGGTGTGAAACTAGCAGTTTATACGTTAGCACACCCTGCTTTAAATGTTATTCCACACAGTTTCCCAGAATCAGCACCATGGAAAATTGGATTTTGGATTGTACTAATTGGAATTGCAATGGGTGGTTGGTTCTTATCTAAAGATACAAGTGTCCAAAATACACAAAAGAATTTGGATGAAAAAGCGCTGTAACAACAGCGTTTTTTCATTTACCTGACACTAAATAGTCCCCCCTTCAAAAATAGATAGAGGATAACTAATCCATTTGCCATCCTTGAAAGATAACACCCAAATGATAGAAGTTTCATTTTATTACATAAAAAGTTGCCATTTCCCTCTATTTTTACAAACATATGATATGATACCACAATTTGTTAACGCTTTCATTCAGAAGGTATGTCCTTTTTGTGAAACATTGCACAAACTTATTGAAACTAAGAGTAAATACGTGTACCTTATTCATATGAGGAGTACTTATAGACAATGTACTAAAGGAGCGTATTATTATGCTAGAACAAGGATTAGCTTACGTTGTACAACTTGCGCAGAAAAAGAAACAAATGTTGGATGCAAATCCAATGCAATATTTCATTCGCGCTGCACTAGCTGGCATCTATATTGGTTTTACTATTGTACTATGTTTTAAATTAGGGAATTTCTTCAATGTTGTAAATTCACCCGCAACATATTTAGCATCTTCTATGTTTTTTGGAATTGCACTTATATTAATTATATATGGCGGAGCTGAATTATTTACAGGAAATACAATGTATTTTACAGTCGCAACTCTGCGAAAGGAAACAACAATTGGCGATACACTTCGTAATTGGATCGCTTGTTATGTAGGTAACTTAGCAGGTGCAGTATTTTTTGCATTGTTATTTTACGCAACTGGTATTTTCCAATCAATCAATCATGGACATTTAATGAGTACAGTCGTTGCAGTAAAAATGGGAACACCTACAATGCAATTATTTTTCAAAGCGATTTTATGTAACTGGCTCGTATGCCTTGCATGTTTCCTACCTTCTCAAGTAAAAGGAGATACAGCAAAAATACTTATTATGATGTTTCTTGTCTTTACTTTCTTCTTATCCGGTTATGAACATAGTATTGCAAACTTATCATTATTTGCACTATCTTTAGTATCACCACATCCTGATACAATTTCTTTCGCTGGTGCTATCCATAACTTAATTCCGGTTACAATTGGCAACATTATCGGCGGATCCGTATTCGTTGGTATGGTATATCATTATTTAACTCAAAAAAATCCAGAGCCTAAAGCGGCAGAAGATAACTTAGAAGCAGTTCAACAAGAAGAAATCATCCCTTTACAAGCACAGATGAAACACTAAAAAAGTTCCAAGGATCCCCTTGGAGCTTTTTAACTTCCAGTGCATTTCACCTGTATATTTGAGGAAATCTCTCTCGTTTCTTTTCCTTTATTTATCCGTTCTAACATGTACTGCATACCAATTGAATCATTTGTATGTAAATGAATTTCCTGTACATAAAGGCCTTCCGTACAAAAAACTTCTAAAAAATCCAAACCATTTTTCTGACGCCATCCCATATTATAATCGAGCGATATAATATCTACATCAGAATTGTGCAAAAAATTCAAAGCAGTTTCGACTGTTGTCGCTAAGACATAACCGAAGGGGCAAGGTCTTTGATCATCCATATACACTTTCATTTTCTACTTCTCCTTTATCCCGCTATTTGCGGACAGTAATACCTCCACTGATTACAGTTTCACTTTATTCCAGATATATCATAGCCAAATAACATATTGTTCCAAGTGCAATAAACGGTCCGAATGGCAATGGTTGTCTTGATGTAATACGCTTGAGTAACATACCAATTCCAAAGAAACAAAGACTCAAACTAGAGGCACAACAAAGCACAATAAAAATTGCTTTCGCCCCTATTATAAATCCAAGTAGCGAAAGTAATTTCACATCACCTCCTCCAAGTCCATTCGGAAATAGAATTTGAACGAGATATAACACAATAAATATCGTTCCTGCACCAATCAAGCCCTCCCACCAAGGAACGAGTGAAATAAAAATATGTTCTATTACAAATAAACAAGCAAAAGAGAATAAAATTACATCCGGGATTAACATATAGAACAAATCTGTCATTGTAATGATAATGAGTAAAGAAAGTAACGTCCATATAAGAATTAGTTCTTTATCCATTCCAATCACATACGTAAAAAAAAGAAATGCTCCCCCTGTTATCACCTCAAACAATGTATAAATAAAGGGTACTTTCATTTTACAATGAATGCAGCGACCTCTTTGTAAACAAAAAGAAATAATTGGAATAAGCTCTTTCGGCCTTAGCGTATGACGACAATAGTCACAATAAGAACGAGGAGCAATAATAGATTGTCCAATAGGAATGCGTACTGCTACAACCGTATAAAAAGAACCTAGCACCGTTCCTATTAAAAAAGCATATAAATAAAATATCACACCATCCTCTCCTTCCCCAAAAAAATATAGCAAAAAGAGAGCGACACTTCCATTTCGCATTATCTTTGTTCTAATAAAAAAGCAGGCCATTTCTTAGCCTGCTTTTCCCCATTTTACACTACAAAATAATATGCTTTTAATGGTCCATGTACACCTACAACAAGATTCATTTCAATATCAGCTGAGTTACTTGGACCTGTAATAAAGTTAATACAAGATGCAACTTCTTCTCCATTCTCTACACGCGTATTCATATCATGAACCGCTTGTGTAATACGTGGTACAATTGTTTCACGTGGAATGATTGCAAAATAAATCGTAGGCAAGAAGTGTAAAGAACGACCTTGTCCTTTATGACTTTGCACGACAATTGTACCGGATTCTGCTAATGTGTAATCACTAAAAGCAATACCAATATTTGCTTTTTCAGCCAAGCGAATATTTTCTTCTTTTTTCTCTGGATCCCAAGTGTTTACTTCAACATTTTCGTTCGGAAGTTCTATAGAAAATAGAGCATTCAAACCGTACGTATCAAAACGTTCGTCCCCCGATAATAAAATAGGTCCACCGCCGTTTTCAGTAATTACTTTTCGAACTACTGCACTCAGTTCATCCTTTGTTGTTTCAATTACAGTCGTATGAATGTTGGTACATTGTTTTTTGAATACTGCTAACAATTCTTCCTCTGAATAATCTTTCAACGTTTCTACGTTTACATTATTCTTCCATACTGGACGCTGTACTCCTTCTGTTTTACGCGCTCGCCCAAGTTCTTTCGCAATGTTGTCTAAAAAGGAATCACGGTTTTGAATTGTCCCTGTCATCAGTCATTCCCGCCTTTCTTATGATCTTTATACCAATCACGGAATCTTTCTTTACTTGGAGCTGGGAACTCGCGAATATCCGTCCAGTTTTTCAGCGGCCCTACACCTTTCGTTACACGATTACCAGACGTAAATGGACTCATAGCAGCCGGAGCAATTTTAGATCCCATTTTGTATAAAGATGCGGAAGACGCACCCATACTAAACATCTTCATTGCTAATTTTTCTGCAAGTGGCGCTCGCCCTTCTTTCTCAACAATGACTTGGCGATGTTTTAATAACAAGTCATGCAATGGAATTTTTACCGGACAAGCTTCTGTACACGCTCCGCATAAACTAGAAGCATACGGAAGCTCTTTATAATCATCATATCCACCTAAAAGTGGTGTTAATACTGCCCCAATTGGACCAGAATAGATGGATCCATAAGAGTGACCCCCAACATGACGATATACAGGACATACGTTTACACAAGCTGCACAGCGAATACATTGCAACACTTGACGGAATTCAGAACCTAAAATTGTAGAACGTCCATTATCAACAACAACTAAATGAAATTCTTCTGGTCCGTCTACTTCCTCTTCCTGAATCGGTCCTGCTACCGTTACATAACTTGTTAATTTTTGACCAACCGCACTGCGGCACAGTAAACCAACAAGAACATCTAGTTCTTCCATAGTTGGAACCATACGTTCCATACCCATTACCGCGATTTGTGTTTTGGGAATAGACATAACAAGGTCAGCATTTCCTTCGTTTGTTACTAGACAAAGAGAGCCTGTATTTGCAACTGCAAAGTTACATCCCGTTACCCCAATTTCAGCATCCATAAATTTTTCACGAAGTTGTTTACGAACAAACTTTGTCATTTCATATGGATCATCAGAATTTTCATACCCAAGCTTTTCTTTAAACACATCACGAATTTGCGTTCTGTTTTTATGAAGTGCTGGTGCAATGATATGAGATGGTGGATCGTTATCTACTTGTAAAATGTACTCACCTAAGTCACTCTCTAATACTTCACAGCCAATTTCTTCAAGTGCATGGTTCATGCTAATTTCTTCCGTTACCATCGACTTTGATTTTACAACTTTTTTTGCTTGCTTCTTCTTTGCTACCTCTTGAATATACTGTGCTGCTTCTTCTTTCGTTTTTGCAAAGAAAACATGCCCGCCTCTTTTAGATACATTTTCACTCAGTTGCATTAAATAGTAGTCTAAGTTTTCTAACGTATGCTGACGAATTTGTTCACCAAGTTCACGCCATTCTTCCCAGTTTCCTAATTCATCGGCTGCTTTTAAGCGATTTGTATATAAACGCGTTTGTGCAGAAGATACTGCCCCGCGCATAAATGAATCTTGAATTCCATCGCCAACGCGATCATTAAATTTTTTCTCACTGATTTTCATAGACATAGCTTATGTTCTCCCTTCATGAGCGACTATTCAATACCTCAGCAATATGCATTACTTTTACTTCTTTACCTAAGCGCTCAATACGTCCGCCAATGTTTAACAAACACCCACAGTCAGCACCAATTAAATAATCAGCACCTGTTTCCATCACACTATCCACTTTCTCATCTACCATTTGTTCAGAGATTGGTGTCATTTTAACTGAAAACGTTCCCCCAAAACCACAACAATTTTGTACGTTTGGTAGTTCTTTTACAGTTAGCCCTTTTACATTTGATAGTAAAATCCCTGGAGCTTCTTTTACTCCTAGCAAACGTGTCATATGACAAGATTTGTGAACAGTCGCTGTTCCTTCTAAGTGCGCACCAACATCTGTAACTTTTAACACATCAACAATAAATTGTGTTAATTCATATGTTTTATCTGCTACTTTTTGTGCACGAGGTGCCCATTTCGGATCATCTTTAAAAACGTGTGGATACTCATGAAACATTGTCGCACAAGAACCAGATGGTGTAACGATATATTCTGCATCTTCGAAAGTTTCAATCATATGCTTCATCGCTTCTTTTGCTGCTTCTACATGACCGCTGTTATATGCTGGTTGTCCACAGCAAACTTGAGCTTCTGGAAATTCAATTTCACACCCTAAATGCTCCAACAATTCAACCGTTGCTTTACCAACATTTGTTTCAAACATATCAACTAAGCAAGTAACAAACAAAGTAACTTTCATAATTATAATTCCCCCTCATTACAACTTCGCCAACAATCATATGGTCATCAGATGACTTAACAGAAAGAAGAAGCTAGGCATAATTGACCTACCTAAACCTCTCCCTAAAAAGAAAACGCTTACTCAATCTTTCTCTATTTTATCAGAAAAATGAAATTTTGAAAGACTAAATCACGAATTTATATCTTGTCTACCTGTGACAATATGCTCTACATTTGTTAAATGATTTAGCATTGCTTGCTGTGCAGATTCCACATCTTGTTTCAATACCGCATCATAAATAACTTGATGCTCTTCTAAAAGTCGTTCTGCTGTTGTTTGTTCACCATATAAAATAATGCGTCTCGACTCACCAATCGTCTCAGCAATCATTTCCGAAACATGATTCATAAGTTCGAGTAAGATGTTGTTATGTGAAGATTCTGCAATTCCCATATGAAAATGAAAGTCCGCTTTTTCACCAGCCCTTTCATTCCCCATGCTTTTTTCCATTTCATCTAACCAATGCTTCATATTTTTCAAATTATCTTCTGTACGTTTTACTGCTGCTGCCCGAACTGCCCCGACTTCAAGCACTTTTCGTACTTCCAATAAATCTAAAATATCTTCCTTCTTCATTAACAACATGTTATTTAAAGGTTTTGTCAATGCTGAAGAATCGAAGTTCTTCACATATGTTCCTTCCCCTTGTTTCATTTCAATTAACCCCATAGCTCGCAAGGCACTAAGCGCTTCACGAACTGCAGATCTGCCAACTTGAAACTGCTCGGCTAATTGATGAACAGGAAGAAGTTTGTCACCAGGTTTTAATGTACCATTTTTTATCATCGTTAAAATGGCTTCAGATACTTCTTCGTAAATTTTTTTCGGCTTAATAGATTTGTACTCCAGTTAAATCACCTCAGTATCATCCAAACAACAATTCAAACGATTTATAAGAACATAGCATCCATAACCATTTTAGAACGAATTAGTAAGAAGTACAAATGTTTTGTTCATAAAATAGCCAAATTTTTGTTATATAGAGGAAATTGATGGTTATTATACCCAGTAGCGGGTTGTAACTGGTATTTAATCTGGTATTATTCGCCTTCATTTCCTATTTCCCCCTCTATTCACGGATAGTAAGACCCCCACTTCAAAACGTGTTACGTTTAAGTGGGGAAATTGACAACTAAAACATACTTCCTTCTTCATTCGCAGGTAATTTTATAATAACCGTTGTTCCCTTTCCTTTTTCACTTTCGACTCGCCATTCTCCATCATGGATATGCACGATTTGTTTGACAATCGCAAGACCAAGACCTGTTCCACCATGCCTGCGACTTCGCCCTTTATCAACCCGATAGAAACGTTCGCCAAGCTGCTCTAAATGCTCAGCATCAATACCAATTCCCGTATCCTTTATTTTCAATTCACACTGCCTATCTTTTTTCTTCAATTGTATAGAAATGTTTCCATTTTGATTTGTATAACGAATAGCGTTGTCTAGCAAGTTATGAAGCACCTGTTGCATCCGATCCTCATCAATCGTTACAATAATATCTGGATCAAGATCCGTTGAAATATACAGCTCTTTTTCCATACATTTCAATTCGTACGTTTCTAATACATCTTCAATAAGCTGCGCAAATACAATCGGTTGTTTTTTTAATGGAAAATGGTCTCCTTCAAGTTGCGCCAAATCCAATAAATCATGAACAAGCCGTTGCATACGACCAGCTTCTCTATGAATGAGCTGTGTAAATTTTGATTGTTGCTGTCCCTTTGCAACTCCATCTAATATCGCTTCACTATACCCCTTAATATAACTTAGCGGCGTCCGCAGTTCATGAGAAACATTTGCTGAAAATTCCTTACGTTTGACATCTTCCATTTCTAATGAATTTGCCATTTTATTAAACGCTTTCCCTAAACGTCCTATTTCATCTTCCGACGAAATCGTAATACGCTCAGAAAAATCTCCTGTTGCCATATGATTTGCAACTCGTTCCATTTGTGAGAGCGGTTTTGTAATCGCAATAATAATTTTTCTACCAATCCATATTGTAAGTAAAATCATAACGAAAGCTAATGGAGCTAAAATAAGTCCCATATCATAGATTAAATCTTTAATACTCTTTAATGGAATATATGAGTACACAATCCCAACTAATTTCTTTTCTTCTAAAACAGGAATAACAACTCCCATAATATTACGCTCGAAATGTTCTTCATATCCAACCTTCGTAACGGTCTTTCCATCTAACAATGTTTGTCTATCACTCTCACTAATAAGGGAATGATGATGTACATCAAAAGGTATACAAGCACTTAAATCACGAGGATTACTAACGAAAAGTACATCCGCACTCGAGATACGATCAAATGCCTGAACTTTCTCTCCAAACGCTAACGTACCCTCGTCCTTTTTATATTGAGATACGAGCCTTTTCCCTTCCATTACTAACGAATCTTCAATGTTTTGAACATATAACTTTTCATATGAATATAAGGACACGAAATAAAGAAAAGAAACTGTCACACATACTGCACATACCACCGTAAGCCAAAGCTTTTGTACCATCGTAAACATGTTACACCTCAAATTTATAACCTACACCCCAAACTGTTTGAATGTAGTTTCCACTTTCTCCAAGTTTTAAACGCATCGTTTTCACATGTGTATCTACCGTTCTCGTACTTCCTGCGTAATCATATCCCCATACTTTTTCAAGTAATTGCTCACGACTAAACACTTGTCCACTATGCCCGCAAAGAAAATAAAGTAGATCAAACTCTTTTACAGTAAGAGAAATAGGCTCTCCGTCTATTTCAATTCGACGACTTTTTTCGTTAATTACGATTGGACCAAATTGAAGTTCTTCTTCTTGTTGTTCTTGCTTCGTATATCTTCTTAATACAGCTTCCATACGAGCAATGAGCTCACCTGGACTAAATGGCTTTACAATATAATCGTCCGCTCCCATCCGTAAACCATTAACGCGGTTCCATTCTTCTCCTTTTGCTGTTAAAAAAATAATTGGTACATCCGATGTTTTTCGAATTTCTTTACAGACTGAAATTCCATCCATCTGTGGCATCATAATATCTAAAATAACAAAATCGTAATGATCTGTATCAAGCATATGAAGCGCATCTTTTCCGTTCTCTGCTTCTCCCCATTCATATCCGAAATTATCTAAATACATGCCAACAAGCTGTCTCATATCACTTTCATCATCTACAAGTAATACTTTATGTTTGTTCATCTCTCTCTCCCTTCTCGCTGCGTAAGTTGAAACGGTCCCTTTCCAACCGCAATCGTTTGTTTCACTTTCATTTTCTGAATATCAATTACATACACTTCATTACTATCATAGCTAGCTACATAACCTTCTTTCCCACTTTTCAAAAAAGCAAATGGATTAGATCCTACCTCAAGAGCTCCTACTTCTTGATATGTTCGCGCATCAAATTTTCTTAATGTATTCGATCCATGACTTAATGCATACACGAATTTTTCATCTCCCGCAAGACTAACTGGCATAAATGGTGCATGTAAAGAGCGAACCATCTGTCCATCTGCTAAAGAATAAACCAATACTTTCTCATTCACTTGCTTCCCATCTCCATGTCCACCAATCCATATTTCCTTTCCATCAGCGCTGACCATTGCCCCTGTTGATGCTGGTGGTACCATAAATGAATGCACAACTTTCTTTTGGTCTAAGTCAATTGTTGATAACTGTGTATCATAAAAATTTAATACATGTAATTGTTTATCATTCTGCACCATTGTTAGCGGGCCTTTCCCTACCGAAACACTCTCTGTCTCTTTTCCATTTATTGTAAAGAATCGTACTTTTTGTTCATTTTGATCAGCCATAAATAATTGTTTTCCATCATTTGATACGATGACATTCGTAATTCCTTTTCCCGTTTTCCATTTGTTCACTTCGTTTCCTTCTGTTAACGAGTATATATATGCATATTCTAACTGCTTACCATATACAAGCATGTCTTCCCCACTTGGCAGCAGCACGATTCCTGTAATAGGTTCTTTTAATTCCCATGTTGTTAATGTCTTTTTCGACTTTTCATCAATAAAACTAACGCTACCTTCTTTAATATTTGTTGTTATGATGATACTTTTATTTTTAGCAATCGGTGTATATGAATTCCCCTGACATCCTGCTAACAGAAACAAAAAACATAGCAGAAAAAAGTATTTCTTCAAAAGATTCCCTCCATCTTTAGATGATTTCGTTATAATTGTAAAATAGCAAATATTTGTGAGGAAAGTGTGAAATCTTCCTAGTCTTAATAAAACTACATATATAATGTACAACAAATAGAAATAGAGGTGTGCAAATTATGCTTTTTCCCGATTTAGCAAACAAAATTGTCCGTGAAGTTCGAAGGCTAATTACTGAAAATATTATAATTATTGATATACAAGGCACAATTATCGCTAGCACAAATCCAGCACGAATTGGACAATTTCATGAAGGCGCCCTTCGCTGTGCGAAAGAAAAGAAAACTGTCATCATTACAAAAGAAGATGAACGATATTTACAAGGGGTAAAAGCAGGAATGAATCTGCCTCTCCTTTTCCATGATGAAGTAATTGGCGTTATTGGCATTACAGGTGAACCCGAAAACATTTCACAATACGGGGAAATATTACGAAAAATGACCGAATTATTAATTCATGAAAATTATTTTTTAGAACAACTAGAACTCGAGCAACGTTCCTATGAAGCTTTTGTTTTTGATTGGTTGCAAAGCAATGATTGGTCTCCTAGTTTTCTCGACCGTGCGAAAACACTCGGTATCGATTTACATAAGAAAAAACAACTTATTTTATTTTCATTTGATCAAGATGATACAATGCTACAACGGAAAATTTGGCAGCATATTCGTAACTTGTTAGCTAAAGAAGAACTATTTGTACGCTGGGGAAATGACCGTTTTATATTATTTACAACAATGGAAGCAAAGAAAAGAACTTTTCAATTTTTAAAGAGATTGAAACACGATTGTGAATCTTTATTTCCGATTATACTATATATTGGTATTGGACAAACAGTAATGCCAAATGAAATGCATGTATCATACGAACAAGCATTGCGTGCGCTTTCGGTTGCCTTTAAAACAAAAGGCATTATATTTAATGAAGATTTACGTTTAGAAATGTGTTTACAAGATATTACCGCTAACACTCGTGAAGAATTTCTTCAACGCACCATTTATCACTTGCTACCTGCAACTGAACTCATGCAAACACTACGCTTATTTATCGATCATAATCAATCCTATAAACAAACAGCAGAACTGTTACACATTCATATTAATACATTACATTACAGACTTAAAAAAATAGAAGATTATACAGGACTTGACCCAAAACAATTTAAAGATTTAATTATTTTATACTTTGCACTTCTTTTATTAGATAATCATACAAAAAAAGACAGCAAAAACAATTAATCTTCAGTTGATTATACATAGAAAGAAATCCCCTACTTTTTTATGATTATAATGAAAACACTGTTACAACGTGTATATTCTTATTTTCATCATTCAGTAAATAGTCACTGAATGATGAAATGAGTCAAACTCTTATGAATAGGATAAACAAGTTAACAGTTTGAGGGGGATTTTCTAATGTTAGAACAACATATTATTGATTCATTCGTATCCATTGTTGGCAAAGATAATGTAGATACGTCCAACATGGGACGTTTAACCTATAGCTACGATGCAACTCCAAATTTCCAAGCGATGCCCGATGCGGTTGTCGCACCACGCAACACGAACGAAGTAGCTGAAATATTAAAAGTATGTAACAATCATAAAGTTCCAGTTTACGTACGAGGCTCTGGAACAAACCTTTGCGCAGGAACATGTCCACTTGAAGGCGGAGTTGTTCTTATCTTCCGCCATATGAATCATATTTTAGAAATAGATGAAGAAAACTTAACAATTACCGTGCAAGCTGGTGTCATTACACTTGATATTATTAAAGCAGTGGAAGAAAAAGGGCTATTTTATCCACCAGATCCAAGCTCTATGAAGATTTCTACAATCGGTGGGAATATCAATGAAAATTCCGGTGGCTTACGGGGTTTAAAATACGGTGTAACACGAGATTATGTTATGGGCCTTGAGATTGTCTTGCCAAATGGTGATATCATTCGCACCGGTGGTAAATTAGCAAAAGATGTAGCTGGCTATGATTTAACTCGCCTATTCATCGGCTCTGAAGGCACACTTGGTGTTGTAACAGAAGCCATTTTAAAACTTGTTCCAATGCCTGAAACAAAGAAAACAATGCTTGCATTATATCAAGACATCAATGAAGCCGCTCGTGCTGTATCAGCAATTATTGCCAATAAAATTATTCCAGCAACACTTGAATTTTTAGATCAACCAACAATTGAAGTGGTAGAAGAATTTGCACAGATTGGTTTACCAACAGATGTAAAAGCAATTCTCCTAATCGAACAAGATGGCTCTCCTGAAGTTGTGAACCGCGATATTGAAAAAATGGCTGAAGTTTGCCGTTCTATGCATGCGGTTGATGTTCGTATTGCAAAGGATGAAACAGAAGCAGATGCACTCCGTACAGCGCGTCGCAGTGCGCTCTCTGCTCTAGCAAGACTGAAACCTACCACAATTTTAGAAGATGCTACTGTACCACGTTCTCAAATTGCTCCTATGGTTGAAGCAATTAATGCCATCGCTAAAAAATATGATATTTCTATTTGTACATTTGGGCATGCTGGTGATGGAAACTTACATCCAACATGTATGACCGATGCTCGTAATGCTGAAGAAATGCACCGTGCTGAACAAGCCTTTGCAGAAATTTTCGAAAAGGCAATTGAACTTGGTGGTACCATTACAGGTGAACATGGCGTTGGTGCCATGAAAGCTCCTTATTTAGAGTTGAAATTAGGAAAAGAAGGCATCGCTGCTATGAAAGGTATTAAGCAAGCTTTCGATCCACATAACATTATGAATCCTGGAAAAATGTTTGCCAAGGACTCTCGTAAAAGAGTGGTGGTAGAAAGATGACAACATTAAATAAGGGACAGATTCAAAAAGCATTTAAAGAACGCCTGAATGAAGATGAATTATTAAACTGTATGCGATGTGGATTTTGTTTACCAACTTGTCCTACCTATATTCAATCTGGATATAAAGAGTCTCATTCCCCGCGCGGTCGTATCGCTTTAATGAAGGGCGTTGTCGATGGATTAATTGAGCCGGATGAAGATATTGAAAATACATTAAATGTTTGCCTTGGGTGCCGCGCTTGTGAACCTGTTTGCCCATCTGGCGTAAATTACGGACATTTATTAGAAGAAGCACGCGATATTATGAATCAAAATAAAAAGTTCTCAATGCCCGTCAAAGCTGTTCGCAAAATTGTATTCGAAGGCTTATTCCCTCACCAAAATCGCATGCGAACATTAACAGGACTAATCGGTTTTTATCAACGCTCTGGCTTACAAACGTTAACACATAAAACAGGCATTATGAAGTTGTTCCCAGAAACACTCGCAACAATGGATCTCGTCTTACCAAAAGTACCTAAGATGAAAGAAATGAAAAATCGCCCTGAATTTTTACCAGCTGAAACAACAAAGAAAAAACGTGTTGCTTTCTTTACTGGCTGTTTAATGGATACAATGTTTTTGGAAACAAACAACGCTACGATGAAACTCCTTCAACTTGCTGGCTGTGATGTTGTGATTCCAAAAGAACAAAATTGCTGCGGAGCACTACATGGTCATGCCGGAGAAAAAAGTGGCGCAAAAGAGCTTGCAAAACGAAACATCCAAGCCTTTGAAGATTTAAAAATTGATTATATTATTACAAACGCCGGTGGTTGTGGCGCGTATCTCGTAGATTATGACTACTTATTAAAAGATGATCCAAAATGGGCAGAACGCGCAAAACAATTTGTTACGAAAATAAAAGATATCACTGCTATTTTAGTAGAATTAGATTTTCATAAACGAACTGATTTACGCCTTCCTCCGCAAATTATTACGTATCAAGACTCTTGTCACTTGCGTAATGTCATGCGGACATCTTCTCAACCTCGTATGCTCTTACAAGCAATTCAAGGTGTGACATATCGTGAAATGAAAGAAGCGGATCGTTGCTGTGGTTCTGCTGGTATTTATAATATTGTACATTCGGAATTATCCATGGAATTTTTAGATTACAAAATGGAACGTGTTCATGAAACCGATGCAACAATAATTGTCACTGCAAATCCAGGGTGCTTACTACAAATGAAACTCGGCATTGAACGTGAAAAGCTTTCTCATAAAATGAGAGGTATTCATATTGTAGATTTATTATTAGAAGCAATTGAATCAAACTTGTAATATATGTAACAATGTGAAAACGGCTATCTCTTTCTTCTATGTAAAGAGATAGCCGCTTTTTTATTCGCTACAAGATTAAAAATATGTTACCGTCTATAAAAAAAGAACAACAAAAAGATTACAACTTCGTAAAAAAGCATCCATTATATTCCTCAAAAAAGTGGTAAAACCCTTGATGTGAATGGTTTTCATCTTTCCTAAATAGGTAATTTCACCCAAAATATCACCTTTATAAGCAAGGCAAAAAATGCTGAAATTTCCTTTTACAATCTAGTTTTCTCGCATTTCATCTCTTATTTAAATCTAGGATAAAATAGGTAATTTTATAGTCTATGTATTTTTTTCCATCTTTTTTCCGGCAATTTGTATGCTACGATGAATTTGTCAGTCGGACAGGCTGTCAAAAATAAATCTGTGTGAGAACAGTTAAAAAACTTTTACATAGGGGGACACATATCATGAAAAAGCGTGTTTTATTATCTGTAGCAGCAGCAACTGCATTTACATTCGGAGCATCTACTCTTAGTGCCGAGGCAGCAACGGTACAATCATCCACAATAAAGGTTCAGAATATTCAACATTCCAAAGTCTTTATGCAACATATGAATCAACAAGAATTACAAAAATACTTACAATCTATGGGAATTAACTCTCTAGCACAATGGAATCAAGTAAAATTCCAACAAGGGAACTGCTTCATTCCTGGTCAGCAACCAAACGTACCTACTACACCAGAGGTTACTAAACCAGAAACTACTAAACCGGTAGAACAAAAACCGGCTGAAGAAACAGCAAAACCAGAGGCTCAAAAGCCGGCTGAAAACAACAACAACAACAACAACAACAATACTAATAACAATACTAATAACAATGAAGCACAAAAACCGGCTGAAAATAAGCCAGCTGAAGAAGCAAAAGGCTCTTTAAGCGAATTTGAACAACGCGTTGTTGAATTAACAAATGCTGAGCGTGCAAAACAAGGCTTACCAGCATTAAAAGTTGACGCTGAATTAAGTAAAGTTGCACGTGCTAAATCTGAAGATATGCAAAAAAATAACTACTTCGATCATAATAGCCCAACATACGGATCTCCATTCGATATGATGAAGAAGTTCGGTATTTCTTATAAATCTGCAGGTGAAAACATCGCACAAGGCCAACGTACACCAGAAGAAGTTGTACAAGCTTGGATGAATAGTGAAGGTCACCGTGCAAATATTTTAAATAGCGGTTACACTCACATCGGTGTTGGTTATGTTGAAAGTGGAAACTACTGGACACAACAATTTATTACGAAGTAAGTATATGAATTAAAACCTTTCTTTTTAGAGGGAGAGAGAGGATCTGGCCGCACATAGAAGCGGTCAGATCCTTTTTCTGTCCCATGCCATGTGAAACCAAAAGGAGACAATGGGTGCAGGTCTCCTTTTGGTCTTCATAGCCGCGACTTATATATTGGAAAATCAAAATGGATTTATATATATAAGGAGTCTCCTATTATAGAAGACTCCTTTTTCCCTCTATTCGCGAGCAGTAAGACCCCCACCTCAAAATTCAGCGAAAACAAGACGTTAGGTTTTGGGATCAACTGCCCGGAAAAGCCCGATTGGTGAGGGCCGATAATCAGCGGAGGGGGATAAAGAAGCTCCCACTGATTAAAGTTTTACTTTATGTTTCATAATTTTCTAGTATATATGAATACAAAATACAACACATAAAAGCAATAGACCCACAGCTAATCACACCGATTAGTAGATACAATCCCCATTGTAGTTTCAAAAACAAACAAATTAATATGATAAGCGACATGTATTGAAAAATACGCTGACTAAACAAACGTATTTTCTGTAACACAATCGGCTCCTCTTCTTTTTTTCTTCCTTTTTTAAATCCTTTACTAACCATAAAAAGAAACGCGCTAATCCCTATTATAAGACCCGTTTGAAATGGTATATCTATTCCAGTGCCAATAGCAAGAATAAACATATGAATAAATAATAAAAATAGCGATACATTCTCTTTAAATCTCATCACAATATAGTGGTCATTCTCATTAAACTTATATACGTAACGTGAGATTATATACAACAGACCATGAAAAAAAACAATAAGATAAGGAATAAATAATACCACCACTTGCTTCCTCGCATATTCATTTGGTTCACCATTCTGATTCCAGTGCACCGCTAGATAATTCGGTAAATTTGGATATAGAAACAACGTAAATAGAAGGCCAGCAAAAAATATACCCATAATATATTTATATCTTACCAAGTAATCTTCACCTCTCTTTTCTATTTACGGCTTCGATTTTCACAAAAAATTTCCTGCAAAAAATATCTTTCTCAACTAAACAGAAAAACTTTACTTGTTCGACGTTTGGAAAGATTTCATGATGTTATTTAAATAGCTAGGAAGTGGAACCTCTACTGTTATCTCTTCTTTTGTAATTGGATGTAAAAATGCAATCCGCATAGCATGTAAGGCTTGACTTGACATATATGTGGATTGTCCACCATATAACGTATCACCAATTAGTGGATGACCACTATGACTCATATGAACGCGAATTTGATGTGTTTTTCCTGTCTCTAATTGTAACGTTACAAGCGTTACATCTTGATGCTTAAAATATTTCTCTACCCGATAATGCGTTACCGCTTGATCGCCTTTTAAAGAAACTCGGCGTCTTGTTGCATGATGTCGATCTCTTCCAATCGCTGCGTCAATTATCCCTTGCTTCTTTTTTACTTTCCCTTCCACCAATGCCAAATACGTTCTTTTAATGTTACGCTCCATTAATAACCGATCCATAATAGCACCAGCTATCCCATGCTTTGCAAATACAACGCCACCCGTTGTATCTTTATCTAATCGATGAATATGCCGTACTTTCGTCTCCACACCTTGCATTTGTAAATGAAAAGCAACAAGGTTTGCAAGTGTTCCTGTTCCACCTTTGCTAGAAGGATGCGTATCCATATGCGCAGGTTTATTTACAATTAATACGTGATCGTCTTCAAATATCACTTCTAAATCACCGAACTCCGGCTGGACACCATATTCTTCCTGGATAAACATATGAACTTGCAATTTATCTCCTTCTGCTAAAGGTTCACTCCATCGTTTTCGTTCTCCATTGACGATGATACCTTTTTCCATACGAAGTTGATGTAATAGTTTTTTTGGGACGCCCCATTCTTCTTTTAACAAAGAATCAATGCTGATACCGCTCCATTTAGCAGGAACCGTAATTTCGCACCATTCTCCCTTTCGTTTCATTTCCATGCTTTATCCACCTTATTTCTATTGATTCTACTATTGTAACGGAAAATGATTCATTATGCATTGTTTAAAGCAAAAGACAGTCTATTGCATAGACTGCCCTCTAAGCACGTAATTTCTTCATTTCTCGTAACATTTGTTCTGCTTTTTGCTCATAAGATAAATCTTTAAAAAAATCTGCTAATCGCTTGTAGTCATTGTAAGCATCTAATAAATCATCTATCGTTTCTTCCTGAGAAACTTTTGGCTTCGATTTCATTTTCACCGGGTACCGATAACCGGACATCTCATGTATTTTATAATATTCTTCCTCCACTTGAATTACTTTCACAAGTTCCTCTTCTTCAGCATCCATTGTGTACCCATCAAATTCCCTCAGTAATTCATAAATAATATGAGTCCATTCATCTTTTGGGTAAAACCCTTTTTCTAGTCTATAGCCGACAATGCGATACATGTGCCCATCATTTTCTGCAAACTGTACAGTATCATTTAACTTAAATTTAAAATAGCGAAACATTGTCTTCACCTGCTTTTATATGTATTGTTCTTACCACATACTATTTGCAAAAAGAGGGTAATGCTATTCATAAAAAAAAAGCGCTCATCCTATAAGAGAAACTGCTAAAAAACTTTTCTTTTTGGGTGAGAGAGGAAATGAGAGAAGAACCACTTTTGTGTTCATATCTACGATTGATATGTCAGTAAATCAAAATGAATATATATGGAAAGAATGGCGGATCAAAAAAGACCACTGAAAAACTTCCGTTTTTCAGTGGTCTCTCTACAAGATGAGCGCTTTTTTAATCCGATGATTTTACTTTTTTCTTTCGGAACGGCAGCCACCAGTTCCAATCTCCGAACATTTTCATTAAACTTGGTACAAGCATAAGTCGAATTATTGTTGCATCAAGAAAAATAGCAAGTGCCACACCGAGTCCCATTTGCTTTACTGGTAAAATATCAGTAAATGCAAATGCTCCTGTTACAACAATCATAATGAGAGCAGCTGATGTAATGATACGACTCGTTGATACAAGTCCTTCTAACGTTGCCGTATCATTATCTCCTGTCTCTTCATACAATTCATGAATACGAGAAATAAGAAATACTTCATAATCCATACTTAAACCGAACACAAGGCCGAATATAAAGATTGGTAACACGAATAAAACTGAACTTTCTTCCAATCCAAAATGCCCACCTTCAAATAGCCAAATCACAATACCAATGGTTGCGCTTAAACTAAGTACATTCATCACAATGGCCTTAATTGGAATAAGTATAGATCGGAATGCAAAGAGCAAAATAAAGAAAGTGGAACCGAAAATGACAGACATCCCAACCACAACTTTATCTTTAATTTCATCCTCTAACTCTTGTTGAAATGTTGTCATACCACCTAAATAATACGTAATACTGTCATCTTTATACGTGTCTTTAAAATCACGAACCCATTGCTTCGCAGTTTCCGTTCTCGGCTTTGTATCCAAGGAAATTTGAAGAGTTGTTTTATTTCCTTTTGTATATGCTTCCAGTATAGGTTCCACTTGCGTACGCTGTGGGGATTGTAACAATGTAGCAAGCTGTTCAGGTTTCATACCGTTTAGTTCGTCATATAGACCTTTTACTTTATATACACGCTTATCTTTTTTCAGTTTTTGAATAACATCTTCTAACTTCTGTAAATTTTCTTTCTCTATGACATTACTTTTCATCTCTAGTACTAGTGTAACATCAGCATGTGTTTTTACAATTTTGTTAAATGACTCTTCATACCTTTCATATGCAATTCGTGTATCACTTTTCTCTGGCAATGCTTCTACACCAGGAAATTGCAGATTAGCAGTACGGAGCGGCAACAAACAGACAATAATAAACAATGTAACAACGATAATCATCATAATAGGATGCTTCATAACAAATTGAGCGAACTTACGCCACATATTTGAAGTGCGAGGTGCAGTTTGATCCCTTTTCAAGATTCGCTTCCCTATTAACGATAACAATGCCGGAAGAAGTGTAAGTGAAAATAACATACTCATTACAACAACAATCATCCCGCTAATCGCAACAGACTGAATATAATCAATTTCAAAGAAAAACAAACCGGATAAACCAACAAAAACACATAACCCTGAAAATACAATAGCACGCCCCGCTGTTTGATATGTGACAGCTATCGCCTCTTTTACTGTCCGATATGCCACTTCCTCTCGAAACCGATTCACAAACAGCAATGCAAAGTCAATTGATAGCGCAAGCCCAATCATAGGTGCAACATTTAATACAAAAATAGATAACTCTTTATCTACACCAATAAAATATAAAATGCCCATTGTACTAATAACACTCAGGGCCCCATTTAAAATCGGCAAGATGGAAGCAAGCAAGCTACCGAATGAAAATAGTAGTACAAGAAAGGCAATTGGCAATCCGATCATTTCTGCTACTTTCAAATCATTTTGTGTCCGCTCATTAATTTCTTCATTAATCTTTGGAAAACCTGTTGGTGATACTTTCAAAGTATCGTTACTTTCCTTTTCTATTTCTTTTGCAAATTGTAATGTCTTTTCATTCCGTTCTTTACTTGTTTTCCCGGAAAATAAAATTGTCGCATACGCAATATCGTCTTGTAACATTTCTTTATTTTCTAATGGATGATGGAATGAATCATACGTTTCTTTCGTTTGAATTCTTGTTGTAATGTCTTCGATTCTTTTTTGAAAATCCTCTTTTGAAATTCCTTTGTTCTTCTGGAAAACAAGAAGGAGCGTATCTTGAGACTGTTTAAAATCTTTATCTAAAATTGCTTTTGTCGTTTGATAGTCTCCTTTTGTTTGGAAACCATCGCCCCCTAATACCCCTGGAAGTTTTGGTGCGAAAATGCCGAGTGCTATCGCTAACACAACTAATGTAATTATGACTGTATAGCGAAGTTGATAAAGAAAACTACCGAAATTCCCCCATTTATCTATTTTATGTACATTTGTCTTCACACATCTTCACCTACTTTATATAATTAGTGAATCTTTCTATATAAATCCATTTTAATTTTTCGACATATAAGTTGCTGCGACGAAGAACAAAAAGTGACCGCTACTTGTTTTCTCTTTCTGTTTTCATTTGGCATGGGGCTGAAAAAGGATCTGACCGCTTCTATCCACGGACGGATCTTCTCTTCCACCTAAAAAATGGTTTATGTCGGTTTTTTCATTTGGATTTATATATATTTTAGCACATATTACCATAATCAATTAGAGAATTTGGTATGAAAAAAAACGTCCGAAAAACCCAGTAATCTGAGCCTTTTCGGACGTGTCTCATCTCTCTTGATTCGTTCCAAATCGCTCCGAAAATAAGCGATGAAAATAAATAGCGATAATTAATGCCATACCACTTAAACAATAGCCAGCTAAAATATCAGTCGGATAATGTACAGATAAAATAATCCTACTTAATCCAATCCATATGATTAGCAATGCCATCGCAATCGTAATAACAACTTTCCCAGCCACATTTTTTACGTTTGCAGCAATGATATAAGCAAGAAATCCATACGTAATCATTGATAGCATAGCATGGCCGCTCGGAAAACTATATCCAAGGGCATCAAGCGCTTCATTTAAGCTCGGACGATCTCTTTTCATCATTTCTTTTATTCCTTTATTCACAAGATGTGTCATTAACACGGCCGTAGGATACACAATCATCGCGGCATAGTAACGTTTCTTCCAAAACACGAACAGACTAAGAATAAGCGTGCTTATAATCCCAATTGCAGATCCCATTTTTGTAAAATATGTAAAAAACACAAGTGAACTTTCTGTTTGTAATCCTCTTACAAGATCTTTCACATATATATCAAGTGTTGTTACACCATCTGCTTGTACTCTCCAAGCAATGAGAGCAAATGCAGCAAACAACAAGAGAATACAAGCAAGCCCATATCGATGTAATTTTCGTTTCAAATTTTTCCTCCTATTATGAAAAAATGCGGTTCCTATTTAGAAACCGCATTTTATTATATATCCAGTTTGTTTTTCCAACACATAAATCGCGGCTATGAAAATAAAAAGGAATCTCCACTCATTTTCTCCCTTTGTTTTCACGCGGCATGGGGCGAAAAAAGGATCCGACCGCTTCTATGCCCGGCCGTACCCTCTCTCCCACCTAAAAGATTCAGTTCTCTGTTTCTATTTTCCTTTTGTTTTTAACTCTGTCCAGTAACGATCATACTCTTTTAATTTATTGTCTACATCAACAAGCCACTCTGTACGAGCTAATTCGTCTTTCGATAAGAAAATCATATGATTATCACGATACTCTTTACTGTGAAGTTCCCATGCTTTTTCATTTGGATTACTATATCCAATGGATTCATAGTTTTTTACACTTACTTTTTCATCCATTAAGTAGTTCATAAACTTCTCGGCAAGATCTTTATGTTTCGCACCTTTTGGAATTGCTAATGTATCCGCCCAAATTGTACCGCCTTCTTTTGGAACAACATACTCTACATCTTTATTATCTTTTGCAATGAACGCTGCATCTCCAGACCAGACTGTTCCAATCCAAGCATCCTCTGTAATAAACTTTTGTTTAATATTATCTGTATCAAATGCAAGTAAGTTAGGAAGTAATTTTTGCAAGTCAGCAGCTGCTGTCTTTAACTCTGCATCATTTTGTGTGCTGTTTGAAAATCCATTCTTTTTCAGACCCACTCCTAACACTTCACGAGAATCATTTAATAAAGTAACATGTCCTTTATATTTCTCATTCCATAAGTCGCTCCAACTTGTTGGCGCTTCTTTTACATACTTTTTATTGTAAGCAATTCCTGTTACACCCCAAGTGTATACAAGCGAGTATTTATTCTCTGGATCAAATGAAGGTGTTTTAAAATTTGAAACAAGATTTTTTACATTTGGAATGTTCTTCTTGTCCAATGGCTCTAATAAATCCATTTTTGCCATCGTTTTAACCATGTAATCTGACGGTTGAATTAAATCATATTTTGCACCACCAGCTTGTAATTTCGCAAGCATTTCTTCGTTACTTGCGTATTTATCATAGTTAATTTTCACGTTATATTTTTTTTCAAAATCCTTTAACACTTGCTCATCAAAGTTATCAGCCCAGCTATAAATATTTAGCTCCTCTTTCTTTTCACCACAGCCAGCAAGTACACCGGCAACAAGGCTAAAGCTAATTGCTGCACCAGCTATTGTTTTCATCCATTTCATCGATTCATTGCCTCCTCGTTCTTTGTAATTCTCTCTTATAATGGAAGATGTCCTCCAGAGTTTTCTTCACCATCTGCACCTTTATTACGGAATATTTCCGATGCAACCATTAATCCAACAATAACAACAATTAATATTGTAGAAAGAGCATTAATTTCAGGTGTTACTCCGCGTTTCACCATACTGTAAATATATAATGGCAATGTTGTTGATCCTGGTCCAGACACGAAGAAACTAATCACAAAATCATCGATTGATAATGTAAATGTTAATAATGCCGCTGAAATAACCCCAGGTGCAATTCCTGGAAACGTTACATAACGAAACGTTTGCCATGGGGTTGCACCTAAATCATTCGCCGCTTCTTCTAAATCACGTCCCATACCAGAAAGACGTGCTGCTAAAATCACAACAACAAACGAAATACTAAATGTAATATGTGCAATAATAATGGTAACTTGTCCAAGTTCCATCCCAATTTGACTAAATAAAATGAGTAATGATAATCCCATTAAGATATCCGGAATTAGAATCGGTAAATATACAAGACCATTAATTGCTCCTTCAAAACGATATTTATAACGATGTAATGCAACAGCAAAAATCACGCCAAGAACCGTTGTCACAACTGTCGTCACGATTGCAATTGTAATACTATTTACAAATGCATCAATGACATCTTGCTTTTGAAACAAATCTGTATACCAATGGAAGGTAAATCCTTCCCATTCTGCGTTAATACGCGAATCGTTAAAAGAATATACCATTAGAACCATCATTGGAAAATACAAGAACAATAAAATCAACCAAGAATAAGATACTAAAAACTTCTTCATCTTTGTCTATTCCCCTCCGTTTCCGTATTTATATACTTTCGTCGCACGATAATATAAGTAAATTAACAGAACAGAGAACAGAACAACAATAATTGATAATGCAGATCCAAATGGCCAGTCACGCGCACCTAAGAATTGGTTTTGAATCACGTTTCCGATCAATGCTACTTTTGATCCACCCATGACGTCTGATACAACAAACATTCCGATAGATGAAACAAATACTAGAATCGAACCAGTAGCGACCCCTGACATCGTCATTGGCAATGTCACATTCCAAAATGCCTTCATTGGTGTTGCCCCTAGATCATATGCTGCTTCTAACTTACGTTTATCAAGCTGCTCAATCGCTGCATACACTGGTAAAATCATAAATGGAAGTAAAGAATATACCATTCCTAATATTACAGATGGTGTATTATATAATAAATTTAAAGGTTCATTAATAATGCCTAACTTCAGCAATAATGTATTTACAAGACCTTGTGAACGTAAAATAACAATCCATGCATATGAGCGCACAAGAAAGTTAATCCAAAACGGAATCGTTGCTAATAATAGAAGAATAGAACGATATTTACGATCAACAATTGTAATTGTATATGCAAATGGATAACCAATGAGTAAGCAAAGTACTGTTGTAATAACTGCAATTTTCACTGTTTCCCATAATGTATTCATATACAACGGATCAAACACGCGCGATATATTATCTAATGTAAATTGCATTTCCACTGTCCCGTATGCTCCACGCTGTAAGAACGCAAATGCTAATACGAATACAAGCGGAAATAAAAAGAAGATTAGCAACCATGTAACTGTAGGTAATGCGAGTAGTTTCCCTTTTTTCAATTTAAGGTCACCTCATCCTCTTGCTCCCAGCCTACATATACATTATCACCGATACTCCACTGCGCTGCTTCTTCGGCAGTTTGATATGCCATTAATAGTTCTGATGTTTTTTCATCGCGTACATAAAGCTTTTCCATATTTCCAACAAATTCAACATCTTCAATATGCCCAAGATGGTATTCTTTTAAAATCGGTTGCTCAACCGAACGTATTTTTACATTTTCAGGGCGCACTGCTACGTAGCTTTCCCCATTTTTTATAATATTATTTTCACCAATGAACGTCGCAACAAACAACGTTTTCGGTTCTTTATAAATTTCCTTTGGCGTTCCGATTTGCTCAATATGTCCTTTATTCATAACAACAATTCGATCACTCATACTCATTGCTTCTTCTTGATCGTGTGTTACATAAATGAACGTAATTCCTAAATTACGCTGCAAATTTTTCAATTCACGCTGCAAATCTTTTCTCAACTTAAAATCAAGCGCTCCAAGTG
The DNA here is from genome assembly GCF_000161455.1 of Bacillus pseudomycoides DSM 12442. GTDB lineage: Bacteria > Bacillota > Bacilli > Bacillales > Bacillaceae_G > Bacillus_A > Bacillus_A pseudomycoides. Next base: position 1,193,323 of record NZ_CM000745.1, on the reverse strand, counting down.
GTTCATCCAGTAATAACACACGCGGATTATTTACGATTGCTCTTGCAATTGCAACACGCTGTTGTTGTCCACCAGAAAGTTTTGCAGGCTTACGATTACGGAATTCAAGGAGCTGCGTTAAGCGCATCGCTTCTTCTGCACGTTCTTTTTGTTCTGCCGCTGATACTTTTTGCATCTTCATACCAAAACAAATATTTTTCTCCACCGTCATATGTGGAAATAATGCATAATGCTGGAACACTAGGTTCATATGACGCTTATAAGGTGGTAAATCGTTAATTCTATCCTCATCAAGTAAGAGATTCCCTTTTGTAGGAGTTTCAAAACCTGCAATCATACGAAGTAACGTTGTTTTCCCACACCCACTCGGTCCAAGAATTGTTAAAAATTCTCCTTCTTTAATATCTAAAGAAAGTGGTGGTATAATCACTTGATCTCCAAAATGTTTTTCTACTGCTTCAACTTTAATAATCTTTTTCATTTTCCCGTCCTATCTACCTCAAATTTTTAATCTTTATATTCATGAATAAATATTAGTTTTCTATCAATTCTTTTGTTTCGATCCAAACAAAAACGATTGTTTAACAGCGTCCTTATCTATTCTTTATGTAGTATGTTTGATTCATTTTCGCATGATACATATGTCGAACAGAAAAACCCCTTCAGGCGAGAAGGGGTTTTTATCATACGGCTACGCCTACTGATAAACACCATCATCATTTTAACAACTTTCGTATGAATTTTAAAGCACTTTTTGTAGAAGAATAACGAATTTTCATATCAAATACTGTAGATTGGGATAAAATGCTTTTATAGTGTGAAAATGTGCGAAAACTTTGTTTTCCATGATAACTTCCTAATCCACTGCTCCCAACACCACCAAAGGGTAGATATGGCGTAGCAAGATGATATACAACGTCATTTATACACCCACCGCCATATGAGACATTACGTGTAATTTGTCTTTGAATTTCTTTACTCTCTGAAAATACATATAAAGCTAATGATTTAGGTTGTCGCTGAATTCTTTCCACGATGTCTTCTATTTTCTCATACTCTATAATCGGCAAAATCGGACCGAAAATTTCATCTTCCATAACGGAATCCTGCCATGTAATATTCGTTATAATACTAGGCTCAATATGCAGAGTTTCCTCATTATATTTCCCACCAATTTCAACCCTACCATCTTGTAAGAAAGAACATAATCTTTCAAAATGACGTTTACTGACAATCCGAACGTAATTTTCATTTTGCAGTGGTTTTTCGCCATATTGATTTTTAATTTCAATTCGTAGTGCTTCAATAAATTGTTCTTTTACAGAAGAATGAACATATATGTAATCAGGTGCAACACATGTTTGTCCCGCATTCAAGAATTTCCCCCAAACTATGCGCCTTGCTGCTATTTCTAACTTTGCATCATTATGCACAATACATGGGCTCTTTCCACCAAGCTCTAACGTAAGGGGAATCAAACTTTTAGCTGCCGCCTCCATAACAATTTTACCCACTCCAACGCTACCGGTGAAAAAAATATAATCAAACGGCTCTTTTAACAGTGCTGTACTCTCCTCAATACCGCCTTCAACAACCGCAACAAGTTCAGCCGGAAATAACTCTTGTAACATATTTGCAAGAAGACTAGAAACATTAGGTGTCAATTCTGACGGCTTTAATACAACCGTGTTTCCAGCGGCTATTGCCCCTACAAGGGGTGCAACCGCAAGTTGAAAGGGATAATTCCACGGAGCCATTACAAGGGTAACACCATAAGGCTCTGGAACCACTTTTCCTTTCGAACCAACATGTGTAAGTGCGGTACGAACGCGCTTCGGCTTACTCCATGAAGAAAGATGTTTCACTAAAAATGAAATTTCCTTTAATACGTATCCAACCTCTGTCGTAAATGATTCATGATCTGATTTATTTAGATCCAATTTTAACGCTTGAAAAATATCAGATTCAAAACGCTGAATCCCTTCATATAATCTTTTTAAATGTTGCTTTCTTTCTTCTATATTTCTTGTGTGACCTTTATAAAAATATGACTTTTGCTCGTTCACAATAGAAGTGATATCCATCTACTATCCCCACCTTCTATATTTACATTGCCATTTCAACATATACATTACTGTTATGAAAACAAAAAGTGACCTACACTCATTTTCTCTCTTTGTTTTCACTTGGCATGGGGCAGGAAAAAGATCTGACCGCTTCTATGCTTGGACGGATCCTCTCTACCACCTTAAAAAAAGGTTGTATATTGATTCTTCAATATATATTCCACCTTTTACTTAACATTTTCCTATTCTTAAAGTTTAATTATATACGAGTTTGCATTTCATATAAAATACATTTGCTCATAAAAAAAGCTGTTGAAAGGAAAACCTTCAACAGCTTCTTCATAAATTAACGATATAAGCGAACTGCACCTGCAGACTTATCATCCGATTGGCCAACTACTTCAAATTTCAGGCCAAGTTTTGGTAAAATGCGTCCTGCATCTGGAATTTGCTTATTAATATAAGCTTTAGAATCGTCGAACTTCGCAACACCTGGTAGTCCACTGTATTCAAATGTTCCACGAGTTGGTGATACAACTTTCCATGCTGGTGTTTGATCGAAAGAGAACGCTGCATCAGCAATTTGATAACGTGTGCTATCTTTAAATGTTGGCTTACCATTTAAAGTTCCTGCAATTGCTTCAGGATGAGAATCAACTACACCAAGGAATCCGTATCCTGGATGCACGCCAACCCAGTTATCTGTATAGCTTGAGTCTGCATACCATACAACCATACCTGTGTTATATACTGGACCGCGAGCATATTTTAACGCTTCATCAGCACCAGCAGAGTTTCTCCACTCTACATAGTAGTTGTGCTTTTTCTTTTCAATTCCAGTAGAAGCAACGAAGCCATCTAGTTTGAATTTTGGTGTACCTTCTGCATCATCAGAGAATACAACATTACCATCTACTGTTAATGTTGCATTATCAAGAGTAAATCCATCTAATGCTAAACCACCATCAGTAATATATTCAAATACAAGCTTCACTTTCTTACCTTTAAATTGGCTTAAATCATAAGATTTGTCTACCCATTTTCCAAGAGTGGTATCTGCACCACCTTTTACATTTTTATTACCAATTGTATCGATTAATGTTTTCGACCCATCTTCTGCTACTGCATGTACTTCTAAGAGATCATAGTCTGTTTCAATTTCATATAATGATTTGTAATCAAACTTTGCATTTGTTGCATTTGTTAAATCAAATAAAGGTGTTTCTAATGTTGTATGAAGATCATCACCTTTTGTACTATAGTAGTACTTCTTACCAAACGCAGGCTGAATTCCTTTTACATCTTTATCCGGTAAATTAACACGGATCAGACCTGGGCGATCCGTTTTTGTTACGCTTTGATCTAAGTATGTTGCATAACCAATTCCTCGGTTTAACTTATCATAATCTAATTCCACAATATTCGCCCAGTTTCCACCAATTGTTTTTTGGAAGAACTCTTTGTTTTGCGGAGAGAAACTTGTTGGCGTTGTTCCAGCAATTTTACCTGCCCAGCTACCGCCACTCATAATAGACCATGACTGAACTGGCTCGCCGCCGCCAGAATATTTTGTATCATACTCATCTGGAAGACCTAAATCATGACCATACTCATGCGCGAATACACCAACTGCTCCATCTTCTGGTTCAATTGTGTAGTCAAACGCTGCCATTTTCCCATTCCAGTATGGTACTTTTGATTTTGTACCTTCTATTTCATATGGTTTTTGACCAACTGTCCAACGATGTGACCAAATTGCATCATCACCCAATTTGCCACCACCAGCTTCTTGTCCAACACCAGCATGGATAACCATTAAGTGGTCAATCAAGCCATCTGGTTGATTTTGATTGCCATCTTTATTTACATCATATTGATCAAATTGATCGAATTCTGATAAATCAAGACCGCTATCTACCGCTGCTTTTAATGCATCTTTGATCAGGTCACGAGGTCCTAGTGGTCCTTTATTATCATGACCATCTCCAGCATCTGCGCCGTAATCAGCAGCTTTTCCTGGAACTGTTAACCACTTTGTAACTGTTCCATCTACTGTATAGCTACCGCCAGATTGTTCCTCATAATACTTCTTAAATGTTTCAATTTTGCTTCCATCATCTAATGCAAATGGTTCGTCACCAAATAACATTTTTTGATAATGTTCTTGGTTAAAATCACTAGAATACATATAACCAGGTTCTTTATCAATATTGTTATGTTTGAAGTCAGCATACTCTACAAGTAAAACAAGTACTTTGTCTTTACGAACGTTTCCATTATACTCTTTTGCCTTTGCAGAAGTAGTTGGCACTTTACCATTTAATGCGCCTTTAGCGGGAACTGCTCCAGCTCCATTACCATTTGCTGGTGTTTCTAATTTTTCTTTTGTATCTGCCTTTGCATCTTTAACCTTCTTCAGGAAATCAGACGCTTCTTTTGTAACAGAATCCCCAGTTGTTTCTTCTTTTCCAGGTTTGTCACCCTTCTTTTTCTCTACATACTTTTCGACAGCTTTCTTTGTTTCTTCATTTGAAGCTGATGAATCAATCACTCCTCGGTTTTTAAGAGCATTAGCTAAGCGCTCTTCTGGAATTAAATGATCATCAATTGGACTTGTAGGTACTGTTTTTGCAGGTGTTTCTGCATAAACAGACTGGCTACCAGCCCCAAATGAGCAACTAAGAACAGCTGCTACAGCAAGTGTTGATAACACTTTAAACGGTTTCTTTTTCATCCCTTTTTTCCTCCCCCAATAAAATATGTACCAATATTTAGATAATAATAAAAATTCAGTAATTTTTCAATATTTTGTTTGATTTTGTGCTATTTTGTAACTTTTGTAACATTTTTGTAAAAATTACATGTTTTCCACAAAAATATTTCTCCATATATCAGTTATTTCTGAAGATATTGATAATTTTTGATAAAACTATTACAATTTCTTTATAGAATGACAAAACAATAACTTTTTATTGATTTTACCTACAAAATATACAATAAATTAACATTATTTTTACCAAATTAACTTTTCGAAATATTATAATGTGTTTAAAAGGTTGTTTATTTTGTACGATTCATTACATATTAGGGAGGAATACACTTTGTACAAAGAAAAGGCAGATACGCTAGATCAGGATTGGATTGATTTAATGCTTGAAGCTTTAGATGCTGGGATTGCTATTCAAGATATCGAACACTTTTTCCAACGTATGAACCAGCCTACCAGAAACTAGCAGAGGCGTTCTTTTTAACGAAATTTGTGTTATAATAATGACATCATAAGCCGACTACATACTTACAGAAAGGTGCACAAAGATGATAGGAGAACGTATAAAACGCCTTCGGTTGCAAAGAGGGATTTCTTTAACAGAACTTGCTGAAAAAGCAGGTGTTGCAAAGTCTTATATTAGTTCCATTGAACGTAATTTACAAAAGAACCCTTCCATTCAATTTCTTGAAAAAATTGCTAATGTTCTGCAAATTCCCGTGGATACGCTCCTTCATGACGAAATACCATCCGAAAATCAATTGGATTCGGAATGGACACATCTCGTCAAAGAAGCCATGAACTCCGGTGTATCAAAAGAACAATTTCGTGAATTTTTAGAGTTTACAAAATGGAAGAGAAATCAGAAATAATATATACGAAAAGAAGTGCATACTGGGGGGCACTCTTTTTTTAGTTACAAAAAAAGCGGGGAATCCCCGCTTTTTTGTCTGTTATTTCCTTATTGATTATCTCTCTTCGCCTTCAGTTTGGTTTGCATTGAATGTCCATTCTAAGTTTAATTTATCGCCTTGGAATTTATTTTGATCTTGACCATTTTCTTCAAATACAAATTGTACCCATAGGTAGTCTTCTGTTCCAGCTTCTAAGCCACCCTTTTCACCCCACTCTGGAGCAAAGATGTCTTTTGCTAGAAGATCTGGATCAGCATTTTGTAAGTCTGCTAATGTTGTTTCATATACAGGCTCGCTTTGTTTATCCCAGTTCCAAATAAATTTCACTTTAATATGCTTACCGAAATCTTCCCCAGCGTTATCGCCTTTCGCATCTGTAACTGAATATTTCGTTGCTAATTTAACATCTTTAATTGCTAACGTGCCGCTGTTCTTTAATAAGAATTCTTTCTTAACAGAATCGCCTGGTTTAAGGTCCTTAATATCTACAATTGTTTGAGGGTCCAAAGTAAGATCTAATGTACCCGCTGCAAACGTATTGTTCGATACTTCTTTGTCACTAAAGTAAGCGAATGTTCCTCCACCGATTAAAGATAATCCCAATGCCGCTGAAGCGACTCCCATACCTAATTTTTTCTTTAAACTCACTGTAAATTCCCCCTAGCTATTTTTTTTATTGTTATCTCTTAATGTAGGATAAGAGGTATAACCAATAGAACGCCTGTTATTTTTCTACGGCCAATGTATGTACAATACCCCTTGAATTTATCTGTTCTTTAAAAGCTACCTTATGTTCATTATAAAGAACGTAGAGGTGTAATTGCAACTATAAAATAATATTAATTTTGAAACTATTCTCTATTCATCCTTAAAAAGACTTAATCCTTCCGATACTTCATTTGAATATACTTTTTATAAAAATATAATCCACACCATACTAAGCCAAACCCTATTAAAATCATACTGCTTTGCTGCGTACCTGTACGTGGTAGCTGCCAGTTACTATTAGAATTTATGGATGCAGGAGGTTGCATTTGATTGATTCCCATTTCATTTTCGGTACCCTCACCATTGCCGGTTGGTCCCTCTGCATAAAAAATAAATTTTACTATTGTTTGTAATCCTTGATACTCATTTCCTAACTCTTTAGGAACATGTATCGTATAGATAAGCTCGTCAGTTCTATTAACTGCTAATGTACGCTTTTCCATACTTTGAAGTTCTTTTAGACTTCCCTCGTACAGCACTCCTTGTTTATCTTTTACAGTGACCGTAAGAGCTTCATATAATTTCGTAGACCCCTCTGAAGCCTCGCTCTTTATACTATATGATAATTTCTTTGTTCCTTCATTACTAATACGTATACTTCGATTTGCCCAGTCTCCTGGCTTCATATTTGAAACATGAAATAGTACTTCTTTGGGCTCAAGACTTATATCTATTTCTCGCCGCTCCTCTGCATACACTTGGTCAATATTTTTTGTAATACCAATGAAAACTACTAGAATCAGACATATACTCATGATAAATAACCACTTCTTATTCATGTGCATCCCTCATATAACAAGAATTGGTATGAAAAAAAGGCAGGAAAAACCTACCTTTTTTCTATCAATCCTATTATTTTTCTGACCCTTCTGTTTGTTCTGCTTCAAATGTCCATTTCAACTCAAGTTTATCACCTTGGAATTGATTTTGATCTTGCTTATTATCTACAAATTCATATTGTACCCAAAGATAATCGGAATCACCATGCTTCAAACCACCCTTTTCAGCAAACCAACCTGCAAAAATACTTTCTTCCACTGCATCTGGAGACATAGCCTTTAAATCCGCCAATGTCGTTGAGAAAATAGGCTCACTTAATTTATCCCAATTCCAGAAGAAATTCACACGGATATGCTTACCAAAGTCTTCTGAATTATCTCCTTTTGAATCTATTACATTATAATTAGTTAATAATTTCACAGTTTTTATATCTAATGAACCATTATTGACAAGCTTAAAGTCACGTGTCATTTTATCCCCTGGCTTAATATTATCAACATCAATAATCGTAGTTGGATCTACAGAAAGATCTAATGTACCTGCTGCAAATGTATTATTTGATACTTCCTTATCACTAAAGTATGCAAATGTTCCTCCACCAATTAAAGATAGTCCTAACGCAGCTGATGCAACACCCATTCCTAATTTTTTCTTAATTCCCATTCCATATTCCCCCTGAACTTCATTTTTTTATGTTAACCTCTACATTTGTAGAAGGTATAACCCAAAAATCAGTGGTTTTCATGTACAGCGCTTGAATCTTGTTTCTGCACTTCTTCTTTATTCTCTTCAGGCTGTTATAATACTGGATTGGTCTTTTTCGCTTATTGAGCTTGATTGACTTGTTCTTGTTTAGGGTTTGACGGTTGCTTTATTTCTTCTTGTTTGTTTGATTTTTTTTGCTCAGAAGAAGGTACGACTTGTTCTTGTGTAGGGTTTGATGGTTGCTTTGTTTCTTCTTGGCTGTTTGACTCTTTTTGCCCAGAAGACGGTACGACTTGTTCTTGCGTAGGGTTTGATGGTTGCTTTATTTCTTCCTGGCTGTTTGACTCTTTTTGCTCAGAAGAAGGTACGACTTGTTCTTGCTCTGTTTTTCCAGACGTGTTATTAACCTGTTGCGCTTTTTTCTCTTCTATTTTCTTTTGTAGGGTTAGAATAAATTCTTCCATTTTTTGTACTGATATTTGCTTATCAACATTATCCTTAATACTCCCTACTTTAGTAAAACCCGCTTGTACATATTGAAGCACTTGCTTACTTGAATCGCTATTATTTACTCTTACATTTTCTACTGATTGCTTATAATAATCTTCTATTTCTGTATATATGTGTTGCAAGGCTTCACGTTCCACTTTCACTTTTTCAAACTGTTCTCTCCATTGCTGCGCTTTTTGTTCGAGTACTTCTACAGAATCAGCTTGCGTTTCCTTATTCATTCCTTCAGTTCCATTTAAAATCAAATTCTCATGCTGTTGCGTTTCTTTCACCAAAGTATCAATCGTTTTTGGAAATACAATTGCAGTTGAAACAGTAGAATGTATTTTTGTCTCATTTACAAAAGCAGCCTCTGTATACGTAACTACTTGTGATCCCATATAGAAAGCTATTGAACACATACATGGTAACATGAGTATTGTTTTTATTTTTTTTGATGATTTCATCATTCCAACCTCTCCCATTACTCGCATTCAATTCTCTATAAAGAACATAATTTCATTATATAGAATAAAATCCGAAAATCAAATAAAAAATATAGAATTTTTTTACATTTTTGTGGCATATGGCCTTTTTGCATGGTAAAAAACCTAATTCTATCAATCTAATCTCTCGTATACATATCTCCGTATAATAGTTCGAAAATAATATATATAAATAGACTATCAATTTGATAGCCTATTTATATAATTATTTCTCGCTACCAACTGTTTGCTGTGCATCAAATGTCCATTTCAGCTCAAGCGTATCTCCTTGGAATCGATTTTAATTTTTTTCCATTATCTACAAACTCAAATTTCACTTTAAATGTATTCTTGTTTCCCGCCTTAATTCCCTTCTCCTTTAATAACTCCAAAAGTGCATCATTATTAACTGGTATTGAAGGTTTCTCCAATAATATCTTTATATTTATAATCTCTAAAATGGAGAAAATAACGGAATTATACAGATTGTCCTACATCTGCAGATTTCTTTTTCTTTTCGCTATCAATGCTACGGATTGCACTAAAAATAGAAATTGCAGAGTACCCAAGTAAACATATGCCTGGAATAATTAAAAGTAAGGCTGCTCCTGCTTTTGAATTCGCATAATTCAACAAATACCCCACATATGGAACTGTAATATTTCCATATTTCCCAATAACATTTTCTGCTAAGACTGGTTTTAAATCCGGCCCATTATTATTGTCACCTTTCGTTTCATACATTACTTTCCCATTTACGTTTTTCACATCAATAATACGGTGAGTTACAATTTTTTTATCGCTTTCTTTAAAAGTAATTACATCGTCTTTTTTATATTTAGATCCATCTTTCGTTGGTTCGATTGCAATAATTGACCCTGTTAAAAATGTTGGTTCCATCGATCCAGATAGTACTGTTTTAAATTGATATCCCATTACAGTCGGATCCCCGCCGCTTGCTTTTGATGAGATGACAATAAACGCTAAAAAAACCATTAACGCAAATAAAACAAATGAGATGACGTTACTCATAATCTTCCAAACTAGTTTCATCATTATCTCCTCCTCTTTATTATGTATATGCACGTAAAAACTAGGATATCCTAAGTTGTTCTTAAAAAAGAACTCAAGTCAATACTATAATGAACGAATGAAAAACGCAATAAAAAATAGGCAATTGATCATTGCCTATTCCACTTCTGAAACCGCATTCTTTTTAGCTCGTCTTACCACATATAAACCGATTATTATTAAAGCAATAATTCCAACTCCAATACTTACCATCAACCCAAAAGGATACGTAGGTTCAGCTGGCTTTATATTTTTTTTCGGCATTGCAAATGTAACATCTTCCTTAGAAAGAACATTAATACTTTCAATCTTTTGATTGTTTTTCGTCACGTCTACTATTCCAATTACATCCCCGCGATGAATCCCCTTTTGATATAGTTTTTCTTTATCAACCGGAGCCGTTCTAAAGACTGTTTTTACATTCTTACCTTCATCTTTCTTCAACATCAATTCTGCACTTTTTTCAAGTTCACAATCTATATTTTTATCTAAATATGTTGCTTTCTGATGCCAATTATTTTTATCTAAAACCATTTGCTTAGCAAATTGTGAGAAAGAATGATCTGCAATTTGACGCATATCTTCGTAAATCTCTGGTCTTTGTGACGCCATCACAACATTGACAATACGATTACCATCTTTCTCATTTAATAATACAAGTGTATTGCGTGCTTCATTTGTAAAACCTGTTTTTCCACCAATACTATATGGATTTTCGAAATAAGTAGCCTTATTAAAAATAGAAACCGTTTGTCTAGATGTTGTAACCGTTGTTCGTTTCGTATTCATAGCTTGTAAAATCTCAGGGTATTGTTGAACCCCTCTCGTGATCATTGCCATATCATATGCCGTCGTATAATGATTCGGATCATGTAAACCATTCGGCGTTACAAAATGACTATCCTTTGCTCCTAACTGCTTCGCTTTCTCGTTCATCATATTCGCAAAGTTTTCTATACTTCCGCCAATACGTTCACCAATTGCATACGCAACATCATTTGCACTTAATACCATTAAAATTGTTAGTGCTGTATTACGATTGATTGTTTCACCTACCTGAAATTCAAGTTGATAATTACTCTTTTCCTGATCTAATGCAGGTTGTGAAAACGTAAATTGCTCCTCTGGCTTCGTATGCTCCATTAATAAAATAGCAGTCAATACTTTCGTCATGCTTGCCGGAAATGCATGTTGATGTGCATTTTTGTCATACAAAACATCCCCTGTTTTTGCATCAATTGAAACTGCAAACTGTCCAAACACATTTGGACCCGGACCAGGTGCCGGCACTGGTTCAGTTCCAGTTTCAGCGTACAATGTCATAGGCGTTAAAAAGAATAAACAAATCACCATAACAAAAACCGAAATTTTCTTACAATTCACCATATGACTCTCCCTTTTCTATTTTCTTTTGCCTTATATACTAATTCTACCAATCCGACATTAAATTGGTATTTAAATGGAAAATTAATTGCCGTTTTTCACTATATCATAATTTTACAAGAAAAGACATAATCATACGCATAAAAATAAGAAGGACTCATTCTTACTTGTCCTTCTCATCAGCCAATAAATCTATTAAATTATTCCCTGCTTCCTCTTCTGTAATCTCATCGGTCATTCCCATGAAGGACCAACCCTTTGAATCTACCCATTCAATAAACTCATCTAAAAACTCATCATGAGAGACATCAACATCAAGAATCGCACCATTTATTGAGATCGTTCTATTTCTAGATACACGTATCTTGAAAGATTTTCTTACCATTTGTATATACCTCTTTAATCTATAAAGTATTTATAAACCTATTTTCTGTTTCTGTTATACCCTATTTCCACGAAATTGTAAAAAGAAGATCCTACCAAAACAAATATAAATTTAATATTTATTTGCTATGTTGCTTAATATAATCCTCATAAGTAGGTATTGCACTAGCATCACCAGCACCAGCTTTTGCACTGTTAAACACATCTCTCGCTTCCAATCTGTTTTGTCCGATATCAAGATCATGTAAAATACGGTGAACATATACTAAAGCTGTTGTATCATGATTTTGAATTGAAATATGAAGCAATTTTCTAGCTCGGTCTAAATCTTCCTTTAAATTGCCTTTAGTCAACGAGGCAGCTTCTTTTAAAGTGGTATCAATTAACTTGAATCCCCATTCGTTCACTTCCCAATCTGGAGCATCGGTCTTCTCTAGATTTTCATACCTTTCCCAACCAGTAATCGTATTTAAATCACTATGCGTTTCTCTTATCTTCATTCCAATATCTTTTGATTTATCTACCTCTTCGATTTGCTCAGTCTTTTCAGCATTCATTTCTTTCTTATCTGTTTTATAAAACAACATAATGCCACCGAATATTAATCCAAATAAAACAAGATACCCAACAAGAATAATTCCTTTTCCGCTCCTTCTAAACAATGTGACACGCCCCTTCAAATTATGTCCTATTTTAAATTATATCAATTTTAAATTGTATTATAGGATAAAATTAATATTCAACTTGATGAAACGCAAAAAATCACTTCAGCTTCATGAATGAGTAATTCTCTTACTATTTACTATTAAACTACATGAAAATGTGCTCCCAACAAAATATAAATGTGTTATTCTACCAGGTTCCATTTTAAACATTGTAGTTAAAAACTATTGTAAGGTGCCACTTAAGTTTGTATAATAAAATCAACAGAATTATCAGACATATATGAATTATCACTTTTATCATGATCCCGTAGCTCAGCAGGGAGAGCGCCACCTTGACAGGGTGGAGGTCGTGAGTTCGAGCCTCTCCGGGATCATAAAACTTAATAGTATCAAGGCTTGAGAGGACATTCTCAAAAGCTAAAACTGTGGAGGTCTCCATCAGACACCACAAGTTAAAAGAGGACTACTTCTAGTCAGCTAATCAGCTGGCTCAGAGGTAGTCCTCTTTTTTGTTTCTATAAAACTAAGAAAGGACTGATAAGAAAATGCTACTTAAGTTTGCTATGAAGGATTTCAAAGAGGAAAAAGAGTTCGCTAATCTGTCTCCTCGTACAATTCAATCTTATATGGCTACCCTACATGAGTTCCAAGAGTTCTGCTCTGAGCGTGAACTCATTGATACACGAGACATTAGAGAAGCAACTGTTAAGAGCTACCTCATGTATTGCCAAAAGACAAGAGGGAACAACGTAGTAACTAGAAATACCAAGCTTCACCATCTCAAGATTTTCTTTAATTATTTACAACATGAGGACATTATCAGCGAGAAAGAAAACCCTATTCGTAAAATGAAACTGGCTAAAGAGGACATAAAAATTGAGGTCTTCCAAGATGAACATATCAAGCAAATGCTTCGCTACTATAGGAGACTCAAAACTAGGAATAAAAGCTTCTATGCTTATCGAGACCATACCATTATTATCTTCCTTTTAGGAACTGGCTCAAGGCTTGGTGAGCTTATTAATATCCGCTGGAGTGAGTTGGACTTAGTAAACCAAACAGTAACCCTATTCGGTAAAGCTCGCAAGCAACAAACTGTCCCTCTTACAAACAAGCTTGTAAAGGAGTTTTGTGAGTACAAAGTGTTCATGGAGCGTGAACTAGGCAGGTTACCCGAGTACGTGTTCACCACACGAGAAGGGAAACAGATGAGTCCTAACTCAGTGAAGCTCATATTTAAAAGACTCAAACAAGTAATGAACTTCTCAGATGTTCGCTTATCAGCTCATACTTTTCGTCATACTTTTGCTCATCGTTGCTTAATGGCTGGAATGGACGTTTTTACTCTCCAAAGAATGCTAAGACATAGCAATTTGAGAATGACTGAGAGGTATCTTTCTCTTTGGGGAACAGCCTTGAGAGAGCAAAACGATAAGTTCAATCCACTTAATTCACTTGAGATTTAAGACAAATAAAAAGAGAACCCTGCTAGTTTGGCGACCGAACAGGGTTCTCTACAGCTACTAAAGAAACTCGAAGGAGCTTCCTTGTTTGCTATTGTATCATGCTCATTGGTACTAGCTCAAGGGGTGTTCCTTCTTAATTACATAGGAGGAAAAGAGCATGAAGAAATTAAGACAATATGAAAGCTTTCAGTCTGTTGCTGAGATGGACAAAACTATTGATCGCACTCTTAAGGAATATAATTTAAAGGACAGCGAACGAGTGATACTTCTAAAGCTATCAAACTACTCATGTAAGTTCGTTGGAGTTAGCTACCTGAAGAATAATACATTAGCAGACCTAACAGGATACTCTAAGCGTACTGTTCAGCGTGCCCTCAAACGTTTCAGCGAATTAGGAATCATTACTCGTATTGAGCAGTTTAAACCTGTTAGTGGTGGCTACTCAGCGTTTATCTGTGTAATTAATCCTTTCGAGCGTCACCATGCGTTGGCATCTTGCAAAGAAGTTGCTGAGCCTACTCTTGAGCAACTTGAGGAGCCATCTCACGAAGAAGAAGCCATTACACTTAAAGCTAAAAGCTCTAAAGAATTAAAGATACGTAATAGCGCATCTGTTAATATCGACGAGTTAGATGTATCTTATTTGACTAACTCATGTGTACCAATGGAATTTATCAATACAGTATCCCCTTTCTTTTATACAGCTAAGGAAATCTATGCTATGTGGGGAAAAGTTAAATTGGCAGCTTACAAGTATGCACCTGATTTAGTTGATACAACCGAGATAGCAATCTCAGCATTTAAACAATCTGTATTTGCTCTGAAGATGAACAAAATTAGAAAAGGCTTCAAAGGCTACTTGTTTGGCGTTCTCGCAAAGATGATGTCTGTTGGGCAAAGAAGGCTTAAGTGTGAGCTGTTTGATTTCCTACAAGGTTAACCTGAAGAGCGCCCTCTATCGAGTCACTAGCGTTTCACACATTGTTATTACTGATAAGTAATAATCCCTAGCAACTGGTTTCTGTCCTTCTCAGCATTAACCCTTGAGGTGGTGCTATTAAGTATATTCTTGATTGCATGCTAAGGGTGGTAAACTATCAGGTTCTTGTTCGAGCTTGTACGGCTTCTAAGGATATTTGTACTCGTTTCATTGTCTGCTGGAATGCCACACCAGAGAGAACAACCTCTCACATTGACTTATAAGACGCTTTATGAGAGCAACCGATTTGTATCCAACCAAAAGAAAACTCCACAGTCAAACTTATAGATGTCTCTAATAAAATTTCGTCTATTTTATCATTCTTATGAAAATAAATTAAAAAACTTTCCAATTATCTATTGATGGTTCTAGAACCTTTAGATTATGATCTACTCAAGCCACTAAGGAAACGAGGTGAGCCATTGGAAAGTAAACAACAAAAGTTTTACGGTAAAGTCAAAGACTTCTATGAACTAGATACAATTGAGGACGCTAAAAGGTTTTATACCGCTTTTATTCAACTCAACAAGATACATACAATAGACAAAGCGGATAAGATCGATAAAATGCTAACTCACATGTACGCTGGCAAGAAGTTAACAGATTAACCGAAAACCAAACAAAAGCAAAGGAGCGTTCACCTACAGTAATCCCCCTCGGATATCCTAATTTAATGATACTCCACTTCTGATTTTGCACAAAAATAAAGCAAGGATTTCTCCCTGCTTCTGTTAATTCTTTATTAAAGAGATCAACCTCCAGTGTTTCCATCTGCCATAGTTTTCACTAGGGTAGTAGTTTGCTGCTCATCTACTGTAGTATATACTCCAAGTGTTAGCGTCAAAATTGTTACAATTCCCATTAAACCAAGTATCACTTTCTTCATTTTAGTGCCTCCTTCTTGTGAACTTCTTTTTTAGCTTCATAACTTAAATAAAAGTACTTACTTCCTTGTTCAAAGTTACCTTCATTGTGGTACTGCACAGCCACTACTTCAGTATACTCTTGAACATACTCCCATAGTTGTTCTCTTTTAAAGTAATCCATTCCTGCTAAAACTACTTTTTCTAACTCTTGAGCTGGTATATTTTGAACCATAGATTTTAAAATTATCAATCGGTACTGATACTCATTGTTTTCTAGTTGTTTACATATTGTTAAACCTTTTTCGATAAGCTCCAAAGCAATTTCTGTTTGACCTAATTTAAATTGCTCTCTAGCTTCAACAAATAGAGCTCTGTAATTCGTTGGCATTTTTTCATTAACTTCAGATAAATAACGAATAGCCAATGAAGAGAGGTTTTGACTTGCATACATTAAACCTAGATTTTGGCGAACCATAAGGATAAAGTGCTCTTCCTCTATCTTTTGAAAAGTATTCATTGCAGAAGTCAAATGCTCCTCAGCCAATTCCCATTCTCTTAAATGAACACAAGCTAGTCCATAAAGGTTATTACAAAAAGCAAGATTTAACTCATTGCCATCATGTTTAGAGAATATCTCTTTAGCTTTCGTTACATGAGTAATTGCTAACAGCGCTTGATAAACATGATAACGGAATGTAGCTAATTTATAGTAAAACTCTGCATGTTCAAGTTCATCAGAAATATACCTTAGAAGAGATTCAGCTTTCTCATAGTGCTCTTTAGCTAAAGTATATTCACCAATTGCATTAGAGTGGATAGCTTTAAAAAAATGATAATAGTACGCTAGCGAGCTATTTGTTGGTACACCATAAAGGTCGATTTCATCAAAACTATCTTTAGATACTCTCAAGTTATCAATTAAGTAATTGTATCGAAAATCGAGAAGTAAGTAATGCTGCAATAACTCTGAGTTGTCTTTAACCTCATTAACTTTCGCCTCCACTTTTAATTTTAAATCCCTTGCTTTATCTAAATGTCTCGAGCGAATCTCTAAATACCATTCGTTTAATAATTGGATTACTTGCTCATTCCCCTTTGTTTGAACGTTCATAAATAACCTCCTCATCCTTTTTATATAAAAACTCCCTATAATAAACAATAGCAAAATTTGAATAAACAAAAAAGGCTATATTTCTATTTCTCAAGAATATTCAGAATAAAATATTTTTAAATATAACTCCTTAGCTACAAACCTTATTTCCCCAAGATCACATGCACACAAAGAAAGGAGCAACCTTTTAGGCTCTCCTCTTTAGCATTACAACTCTCCATACTCACTCTCTAGGAGACGTAAATTGGCTTTCTCCTCAGCTTGGCCTCCTTGGTATTCTAGCTCAGTTACTTCACTTACAGTTAATCTGAGCGGGATAACTATAGAGTTAAATATGTTAGAATACACGCTAAGTAGCTTTTGCTTCACAGAATCGATATCCTCCTCAGAGCTAGGTAAGTAATGTGTCTGCTCATAAGCATCTCCTCCTTAAGCTCGCTTAGTAGCTTGTTTGTATTTATTGTGAGGCTTGAAAGCTTCTCTCTTGTAGTCAAATTCACTAATTTCCTAGGATTTAACACTGAGGACGACTGTTTTTCTACCTGCAAAGTGTGCCTAGTGGGTCGCCATCTCATATATTTACTTACTGTTCATTTCCCATGTCAAATAACGCATTAAGATCTACTTTACTAGCGTTATCTTTATGTTCCTTAGATTGCTTAAACTTTTGGTTCAATCCTAGGGACTCAGCGAAACGGATAAGTTTTACCTCAGTATCGTTGTAAGCTTTGCTATCTCGCAAGAAGTCCTTAGAGTCCATTCTCATAGATTTAACAGTATTGATAGCAAATCGGTCTACGAGTACAAGGTTAAACGGATCGACCTCATAGTTTTCAATGTAGTAATCCATTAACCCGTTGTACAAGTCAGTCTCCCCTTGAGATAGCATCTCTTTGAATTCTTTTGAGTAAGCTCCGTGAATAAGGTTAGCTCTGGGGTTTAAATTTGCCATAGCTTTCTTCCTCCCCTCCTCAGTTTTTTGCCCGGTAGACTTACCGCCATGGAACGGACATTTTCCATTAGTAGAACCATCCTCTTTAATGTGTGGCTTTCTCAGGCACAACCTACCGTCACCCTTGATAGCACCGCATATAGTCGGTTCCTTCTTGAGCTGGCTACGGAGTTTCTTGAGAGCTTCCTGATTGTCTTTCTCCTTGGCAACCGCAACCTTCTCAGCTAAAGCTTTCAGTCTTGGATCATCTAATTTAGATGGTCTAGCTCCTTTTCTTGGTGCTGGTTTATTCATTAGTATCACCTCGTTAGTTACTCCAATGTAGATTACTTGTGTATTCTGCATAGAACTTGTCAAATTCTTCTTGAGCCTTCTTGGCA
This sequence comes from Bacillus pseudomycoides DSM 12442, assembly GCF_000161455.1. Classification (GTDB taxonomy): domain Bacteria; phylum Bacillota; class Bacilli; order Bacillales; family Bacillaceae_G; genus Bacillus_A; species Bacillus_A pseudomycoides. Next base: position 1,175,092 of record NZ_CM000745.1, on the reverse strand, counting down.
GCTTCAATCTCACGAGTTGTCGGCTTCTTAGGTGCTTCTCGCTTATTGAATTCCTTAGTTAACGGTTTTAGCCCTAACTCCAATCGTTGAGCCTTATTTCGTATCTCTGAGTATTGTAATAGTAGATTTGCTTCTCGTGAGAGAATATCAGCTTTACGCTGTAGATCAGCTATCGAGTTGCCGTTCTCATGGAATAGTTGAGCGGTTTTAACTTGAGGGAAGGCCACTAGAGGAACCTCACGTAGCTTCTCAGGTTTACCTTCATTGTTTGTGTAGAATGAGATAGAGAGTTTCTTCATTAACTTTTTGGAGATACGTTCTTTAGTGAACTCATCGATTACTCGCAGTTTGCCAATAAGCTTATCCCCTTGAACTTTTACCTCTTCAAGAAAGCCTACAGTATCCTTGATTGACTCTGAGTGATCTAACTGAATAGGTATCTGCTCCTCAGCATTAAAATTATTGGCTAACCTCTGTAGATCTACTACCTCATACTTTTGACCTCTGTGAGTGCCTACCGAGAACAATTCAGCGTCTTTCACTAGGTCTTCACCTTGTTTAATACCTTCTGAAAAGGACTCGATTAAATTCAATTCGTGTCGTTTGTAACTCATGTGTTTTCACCTCTGTAGTTTAATAGATTGCCTGCCTCACCAGTGCCACCAGCAAGGCAGAGTTGCTGTCAGTTATTATTTGTTAGTTTCTGCTTTAAAGTGTTTCATTAAGCTGTTACCCTTCTCAGTTAACTCAATGCCATGCTTATTGAGGACGGTCAACATTGCTTGTAGAGCTTCAATAACAATCGCCTCACCTTTCTTATCTGACTCGCTATTAATCTCTTTACCTAACTCCTGAATGTACTTGAACTCTTCACTATCTGGATGGAATGACTTAGTTTCTCCAAAGCCGAATGCCAAGCCTAAATCCTCGTAGCCTTTACCTGCAAAGCAATCTTTACCTAGTCGCTCTGCAAAGTCTGATAAGTGATAAGTAGCTTTATCCTTAGCAGAAGCCTCAATATGTTCTTTCTTCACTTGCTCACCTTTTGAGTGTACGTAGGCTTGCTGTGCTTCCTGGCGTTGTTCTCTAGCTTTATCTAGCTCAGCTTGCACTGATTGAACCTCGTTGTTTAACTCCCCTAGTTGCTTCTCACCTTTTGCTTTTGTATTTAAGTTTGCGTTGCTAGGGTCAATCAGAATAGTTGCCTCGATGATATTCATAGCATTGTTGATTTTAGAGATAGTACTTTGTAGCTCATTCCGTTTAGTTTCCAAGGAAACAACTAGCTCATCAACTTTATTTAAATCGCTCTGTGCAGCCTCTACAGTTTTAACCTTTTTGTTTGAGCCGAATAATTTGTTTAACATAAATGATCACATCTCCTTAGTTTTAATTAGTTTGGGTTCGCCACCTCATGGGGAATTATGAGGATTAATATTTTAGAAGTTGTACTACGTGGGGATTACTGAGTAATAATTCCTAACTGTTGAGCAATCCAATAGCGTCCCAACTCGGAGAACAACATTTGAAGTCCGAACGCTGTAGTTTGGTATCTGATGTAATTCTCATCTCTTAGGAATGAATACTCTGCTTTGTGGAGGTAATTCTTTTTTCTGCTCTTATAGATAATTTTCTTATCCACTAACTTGTTATACAACCCTTGAGGTGATCGCATACCAAATATCTTTGCTACCTCGGTTGCTGTGTAGTATCCTTCTGTGGAAAGAACCTTGTCAGTGTATTCAACCTTTGGAACTTGTATCTTAATAGTCTCCTCAGCTTGCTTAAGTTGTACATTCTTTCTTTCGAGTGTTCTCTGAGCTAGCAATAACGCTTTAGCCATGATAGCTTGTTCATCATCTTCCTCAGTTGTTACAAGATAGCCACCATCTTTACGGATACTAGGTAGCACCTCACTGGTAATCCATTTCTTAAAGGCTTTAGCTTGTGGCTTGCGACTCGTTAGAATTAAACCGTAGAGACCTGACTCGTTAATAAGTGTTACTTCTCTGTTTTGACCTGCTACATAAATTGTGTGTAAGAGCTTTTCATCATCGTCCAGCCCTCTAGTAGCGGTGTATGCGTCCCTAAACTCTAAAATGTCTGATACATCTTTAGCTACAAAGTAAATTTCTTCTCCTTGTTTGATACTTCTAACTTGTCCTAATTCTTCATGGTCAAACACTAGTAAGTTATTCATCATGATTTATCTCCTTTGTTTTTCCCTTAAGGTGATACTATTAGGGTTTTACTTTTGAAATTTCTCTGTGGTAATGTTACGGTGATGAATTCTGTAGTTTTATTTCTTGAAGTTATCTTTAGAGAAGGAGGCTTTCTCGATATTATCCAGTAGTTCCTCCAAAGTAATCTTTTTAGCTTGACGACTTACTGCTTTAGGATCTAAACAGATAGCTTCTGTGACCGACTTAATCTCTACAATCAAGCGATTCTTCCCTAACTCGTCCATTAACTTTTTAACAGTAGGCCGAGACAGTCCAAGCAACCCCTCTAGGTGCTTACGCTTTAAGAGTACAATCCTACTAGTTTCTTCCTCATCAGGATTCTCAACAATTAAGTTAGTATTCCAACTCATATAAGAAAGCATCATTCCAAACAACCCTAGAGCATTTAACGAGATAGACTTTGCTTTCTCTTGTAGGTGAGCTTTGAAGATTTTAACTACCTTGTATTCCTCTTTTAATTTCTCACAAACAAATACTGCGTCAGTCATATTTACATAAGTTGTTTTCCCTACCGTCTCACGAGTGATTAATCCATTAGATTCTAATTCTGATAGGGTTTTATTAACTTGAGAACGTGTTTTATCTAAGCTTGCTACCAAGTGTTTAACTGTTAGTAGATCACCTTTCTCAGTGAACAATTTCCCACCTCGATTAATTTTCATACAAGTTGCTAAATAAAGTAATACTCCATGCTGCTGTAAAGTTAAATTCTCTTTGATTACTTTGAAATTATCTCGTTTCATCATGATAAAATGTCTCCCATCTCGTTGGCTCATACTATTTAGGTATTTCTTTCGGGCTTCCTTTTGAGCTAGACTCACAAGTTCATATCCTGCTTCGACTAATTCTTTACCTGTCATTTCTGTAGTAACCATTTAGTTTTCTCCTCCCTGCTTTCCCTTTTTTAGTATTCTTCTTTTCTAAATGTTAGCAATTCATTAGCTTCTTTAATGTTTAACGCTATAGCAATCTTATTGACCGTTCTCATTGTTACAGGTTCTCCGTAAGCCATTCTACTAAGATTAGCCTTGTGAATCCCTGTTTTATCACTGAGTTGATCTAATGTGATTCCTCTCTTGCAAGTTAATCTTTTGATATCTACATAGAATCCCATCTCGTAGCCTCCTATATATTATTTGTTGTTAATTTGTTTAGTTTCGCTTGTTTACCAACTACTCTCCAAAAAGGGAGCCAGCTCAAGGGGGATCGAACTGACTAACCAAGCAATGGAGGTAACTTACAACAAAAAGCTTCACAGCGAACTCATGAGGAAGAAAGGTGATAAACCTCAATCAGCATCCGCTAATAAGAAGCAACTCAATATATCCCTAGAGATGAACTCTACCAACCTACAAATAATTTATTTATAAGCTAGTTAGAATCCACCTCGAAGCATTAAATTAGAAAAAGTCTTTTTTTGTGCCCTCATAAGTGTAGATAGCAAAACTGTGACAAAACTCTTAAATTTTTGTCCTCATAAAAGATGTACGGAAAGTGTTACAAGACTCTTAAATTCACCTTACATAAACTAATATGAGTCTTGTGTGACAAAAGAGTTAGCATTCTTTGGAGGAAAATAATTTTCCTCATTTTTCCCCTTCATAACTGTAGTTACCAGAAGAGTTGCATATCAGAGAATACTATATTGTGAGATATAGCTTTTTCTCTTTCTGGTCCTTCATATATATAAATAGAAAAACTGTGACAAAACTCTTAAATTTTGTCCTCATACAGTAATCACTACAAGTGTCACATTTTTCAAGTCATTCCCTGTCGAACTTACCCTCTGCGTCCGACTCATGAATCGCCAAACCTTTGGTACTACTGGTTTTATACTTATTGAAAACTTTTCGAATAGTTTTACTCATGTATTGCCTTTAGGTGTTTGAAACGTTAAGTGGTCTCTGAGCGAAACTATATGAGAAAAACTTTTGAGGTTGCTGTCTCGTGTCGCTCTACTGTTTTGAATTAGTAATCTAAATACGGTAATTGAAATTCAACAGCGGTAACCTAAAAGTCACACCTCGTGGTTCACTCGAGAATGCAAAAAAAAGAGAACCTATTGGCTCTCCTTCTCAAATTCGTATTTATCTTTTCCAGTTAACATATCATCTTCGAACATTAACATGACACCACTAACCGATTGATCTCCCTTATACTCAAGAATTATGTACTCAGAAGTTTGTTTTTGGCTGTAATACTGAGATGATATCGTTCTTTTGCTTAATCTCTTCGTGTAACTTCTTTTTATTCTCATTTAACTCCATAACCATCATTCTCTTTAGATTATCAGATAACCCTGTAAAGTGTTTCTCGATAAACTCAGTCTCGCTAGTCTCAACTACATAACCTTTATTTTGTCGTAAGCTTGGTAGTACTTCATTAAATACCCATCTTTCGAAGCGTTATGCACTAGGTAGTTTTGACTTTATAATTAAGCGATTCAAGTTCCACTCGTTGATGTACTCTTTCTCTTGAGTACCTCCTTCGGTAAGGACTGAGCGAATCGTGCCCCCTCACCTAAGCAGTTTTTTCTAATAGCCCTCTAAGGATCTTCTTTGCTGTACCTTAGAATTAAAGCGCCCGATTGTTGAAAATCAATATACAAATCACATTCAAGAAAACCACCTGTTACTTGAACAAAAGGGATGGGCTAATACGCCATATCCATACATAAAGTACTTTCATATCGAATATATTCAATTGAAAAGTTGAAACTCTAATGGGGGGAATTTTATGCCGGTAGTATATCCTCAAGGATATCAACGACCTATACTTCATGACCTTATGAAATTTAAGCAGTTGATTGTAGACGAGATGATGCGTTCAAGATTTACAAATATAAATTTTTATCAACAAGGTGTTATTGGTGAAAGCGAAACAAACGGTGCTACTGTCATAATACAATTTTTTATGGTTTCAGGACCAAATCGATACTATCAAATTATGGTTGGTTCTGGAAACACTCTAGAAGATGCCCAAAGTGTGGTTCATGCTGTTGAGCTTATAGCCCGGCGAATAGAATATCCAAGCTATATTATTGATTAACTAGGAGGGAATTCTATGGCAGTACCATTAATCACGTATATCTCGACTCGGCATGTTGGCAGCTTCGGTTCGTCCCCCTCCTCGGCGGGAGTATCTGGGCAATTACTTTCTGGTAAAACAAAAGTTGGCAGAGTGCGGAGTATTATTGCAGGTAACTTGGAAAAAATGGGATTTTCTAATGTTAGTAGAAGTGATTCTCCTCATTTTCATTTTCCACCAACAGTTTATCCTCAAAAAGGTTGGGTAGTAGGTTATAAAGACGATTGCATGCTTTACGTTACCCATTTTCCTATGGAAAATGAAATATTCTTAGAAATTACAATGGCTAGTTGTAACACTATTGAAAAGACCCACAGTATGGTTAATGAGGTTGCCGCGATGCTTCGTACAATTCGCGGAATCACATTCCCGTGAGCCGTTTACATCAAAAATTAAACAACTATATTTTTAACCCCGTTCTAAATTTAGGACGGGATTATGCTTGTCTGATTCTTTCGAGTATAAAAAAGAGCCCACCTCTATAGGTAAGCTCCTTAGTTTTTCTTCGAGTAGATCTCGCTAGCTTGTTCCATCTCAAGCATGATTCTCTTTCCATCTTCCATATCTCTTTGGATTAATCTTTTTATGTAAGTGCTAAAATACTGCTGCTTAGCTGCGTAGTGATATAGGTCAAACTCCATAGGATCTGCTACGTTAAACGCTACCGATTTTACTTTCTTCATAGTTAAAACTCCCTTTCTCATTTTAATGTTTATTTATAAAATCCAGAACAAGTACCGCATTGAATCCCTTTCTAGATGTCACCTCAGTCATACTTATAAATCACATATACTTTGAAAACAATTCATTAACCCTTGAGTTTGAATCTTATTAAATCGAAATCCACCTCTTGTCTTCTTAGATACTATAGAAATCCCAAAACAACCATCATTTAACGCTTGAAATTTCATCATTTTTCCCTCGTCATCTATAAGATCCATAGATTTATTACCATGTAGAATACTTATAAATTTATGAGCGTCCCTTTCTAAGAATACAAGATGAATAAGTCTCCTATACTCATCAGTAATAAAAAAGTTTATTGAACCTAATGTATATTCAACTTTTAAGGTAGTGCCCCACAAATCTTCATATTCCAAGACAGGAATCACTTTATGTCACCTCCCAATATAAACGATTATAGAGTTGTCTGAACTAAAAAGAAACAACCTTATAGTCATTTTTTACGATTGGTCTGCTGAGGTAATACTGCACTAATATTTAATAGAAAAAACTCGTTCAAACCGAGGATCTTACACCTCGATAGCCGAAAAGTTACGAAGATGACTGTGTAAAATGATAATAAAGTTATTTAGTTTTAAAACCTATAACACGTATAACCCCGTTCTGATTTTTTTATTAAAAGTCAGGAAGATAATTACAAAACCCTATAATTAAGTATTCAATTATAATGTCACATATTATATAGGGTAAAAAGAAAAGGATAGATGCAAGCAGGTTTAATCCCTGTTCATCTATCCTTTTTGTACAACATATGACCTCATTACATTTTCGTTTTTAAAATCAAAAGTCTCCCGGAATCATGGATAAATGATCATTCCGACAACTTATTGATGACAACAGAAGCGAGTATTTGCTTGTGAAGGATGCAAGTGATTGTTTCTGTACTAGAGATGGAACCATTCTCAAAGTATTTGTTTGAAGGAGATCCACCCCCACATAAATCAAAATAAAGACATGTATCAGCGCAGTTCTTAACGCCATTTTCAATTTCAACTTGTAGTTTCAAATAAATATCATTGTTTATAATATGCTCGAAAGAATCCAGACTGTTTATATTTCCAACTATAAAATTATTAAGTTCTTTATTGCTGCTACCCGCAAATTCAGGAGAATTCGTTGTAATACTACCATTCTTTTGAATCGTAACGATACGCAGCTTTTGTATTTCGTCAGGAACACAATAAAAATGACGGTCTTTGAGTTTGATATTTATAGCAGAGCACATATTTTGAAATTCTCGAATCGTGATTTTATCACGATGTTGTTGCCATAAGTCAAAAAGACGTGACATAAAAGAATTATACATCCGAGTAATATTTTCCAATTTTCCGGAGTTAAGAGATGTTGAATGGTTACTATTTTCAATTTCTTCTACATTAAATCCGACCCATTTAAAGTCATTTTCATAAAAAAAATAAAAAATTTCCTCCGGATAATGGAGACTTTCTTTAGTAAGAACACATATTGCTCCAAAATCAAGTCCGTACTCTTTTAAAAGATTGACACCGCGCATGGCTATATGATGACTCCCTTTACCAGACCAATCCTTACGATTTTGGTTATGTAGAAATTCAGGACCATCCATACTTATACCAATTTTAAAATGGTTCTCTTTAAAAAATTCACACCATTTTGCTGATAGTAAAGTGCCATTCGTTTGAACGGAATTGATCACTTTCCGATTTTCAATATTATACTTCTTAATATAATCGATTATTTTCTCATAAAAGGATATTCCTACTGTTAAAGGTTCTCCTGCATGCCATAGATACTCGATATGGTCACTAACAATCGTGCTGCTTAGAGTTTTTGAAAATATATTTTCCAGTGTAGAATCTTCAATGATCATTGAATTTTGTCTTTCGGGAACATAGCAATAACTACAATTCAGATTACAAAGCGAAGAAGGCTGAATGACAATTAAATTAACTGTCATATAGAATTTCCCCATGTTTTATACCAGTGGCCATGGTCAGTAAAAGTATCGTTCCAGTTACTCCACCGTGGGTCTGAAGAATACGAAGAAGTCGTAAAAGAAAATGAAAGTCCCTTATCCTTACTAATTTTCTCTAATTGTTTAAGTAATTCATCCCGACGTTTTACAGGGAAGTTTGGATCATAGAATTTTTCATCCAAGTTTTATTCACTCCTTCCTTTTTAGTCACTACTCCATGTTATGTGCTTTTTCCTTATGGTATAACTATGGAAATTAATTAGGAACCGACCTTTGTGAAGTATTGTACTTAAATTAAACTGCTTCTATAGTTTAAGTACATTTCTTCAAAATCTCATACAAAAATAATATAAATATCCGGTATTATTTGGAGGTTTTTATTCAACAAAAGGGCCATTTAATTGAATAAGAGGTGATACTTTACCTGTATCACCTCTTAAAAATTCCGAAATATTTCGCTACCCATTTTGAATTATTTTCTGCAAGGTTCAGGCGTTGTACAAGTTCTTTTTTGGACAACTTCATGTATTTTCTTTGGATGTTCTCAACAATTCAATTTGGTTTTATTTTACGAAAATAAATATCTTCCATAGTAGCATTAAAGCTTTATTAAATTAGTTAACCTAGTTAATTATGTAAAAAAAATGCGTCGATTCTTCAAATACGCGAAAAAAAAACGCGTCGATTCAAAGTAGACCAATCCCTTGCAGCTCTAAGGTTTAACCCTATTTCAATCAGAAAAACCTTCTTTATTCTTATAGACTACATAGCTATCTCGTGGTACCTAATTCGACTCCCCCTCCTTAATCCCATCTCAAGTAGCAAACAAAAAGAGCTATACCAACTAAGCAAACCATACAGTTTACTCATCAGCACAGCTCCAAGTTTTACTCATATGTAATTTATATGGGTTCAACTAAAGTAGATCGTACTTCCTCAAACAAAAAAATAAAATATCTGAGGAGGAAAGCCTTTAAGGTAAATTCACAAGGTTACTTCTTGTCGAGAATCGACTAGCCTTACTTGTGGAGTTAATCCTAATTTATTCCCATCTCGTATATATAAAATATTTCAAATATCTTACGAGACGAAATCCTTTAGTTTAACTAACTTGGTCACCTCAGTAGTTCTTTTTTATTTTCGTTTACTGAGTATTACTAATTAGTCCACCTCATAAGGTCATTTATATTTATTTATCTATGAGATGGACTAATAGGTTTAAATAATTAGATACACCTAAGAGTCACTAATTAGGTTAACCTAAGAGCGCCAGCTTGTAAGTTATTTATCTTTATTTACGAACACTAACTAAATTAGATCAACCAATAAGCTTTAACTTCTAGTTTCCTGTATAGGATACTGTGAGGCTACAACTTTTTTAGTCTTCCCTTGAGCTGGTATTCAGTAGGCAAAACTATACAAATCCCCTGAGGTGTGTTCTACCATGCTTCCTCCTCCCTGTTTTAATCACCAAAGTTTTACTCAAAAATTTAGTTCTAAAAAATTTTTAACTCTAAAATTCAATTTATAAGCTATAACTCTAGGTGGTAAGCAAGGTAGGTGAAAACTCAAGAGGTTCCCCCTCAAATGGCGGCTAACGAGGTAAAAACTAACTGGTTGTACTCCTCTGTAATCACATTCAGTAAATACGATATAATTTACTCATAGGTATACTTTCTAAATATGGCTACTATCGAATATATATACATACCTGGATGTTATGATATTTATATATTTAACAAACCAGATATAGATTAACCTTGTGGAATGGGTAACTGGTGAGCACCTGATGAGGTGATACTCAAACCTTTCCCAATAACCTTAACCTCACACGATCCTCTCCACGAGCTGGACTAACGAGGCAAGCCTTCACAAGGTTTCACCTCACAAGTACATACATATGAGATGGTAAAATGTTGTTACCTTCTAAGATGACTACATAGTGTCGTTCTCTCATGGTATAACTACATGGTACGCTCTCGTGTGGTATCACTATAAAGGTACAGCTACAGGAGTATAACTATTGGTATGTGCCAGCAGGATCACTACAGAGGTGTAGCTCTAGTAGAGAGTGACAACTTGTCACCTTCTCAGAAGTAGTCTAATGAGCAGTACTTGTGTAGCCAATACCTACCACTATGAGGTGCAGCTACATTGTCCGTACTCGCATACAAACAAAAAAAGAAACAGCGAGGTAGCAACTTAATTGTCACCTATCTCGTAGTTCCTTCTTGTAATTTTCTCTTATTAATCTCTTTATATAGCTTACCTTGAGATATCCCCACTTGACTAACAATGTCCTTGATGGAATATTCTCCAGAGTCATACATCTGTAAAGCTACCCTTATTTTGTCATTATCGAGTTGAGGTCTACCTAGTTTAACTCCCCGTTTCTTTGCGCTTGCCAGTCCTTCTTTTGTTCGTTCTGCTATTAAGTCCCTTTCAAGTTGACTAATTACTGCCATCATAGAGAACATAGCTTTTCCAGTCGGCGTTGAAGTATCCATATTTTCCTTTAATGATATGAAAGTAACACCCATATTATTTAACTCCTCAACAGTTGTAAGGATATCAAGAGTGTTTCTCCCTAGTCTGCTAATAGCTTCTACAATAACGGTATCACCTTCTCGTACTGTATCCATGAGCTGGGTTAGTCCTGCTCGATCTTTTTTAGTTCCTGTATATTTCTCTTGGATTAATCTATCATAGCCATACTTATTGAGTGCTTCCAGTTGTCTATCAAGTAACTGCTCATCAGTTGAAACCCTAGCATAAGCGATTCTCATCAGGTTTCTCCCCCTTACATTTATTGTGCTTTTAATGTAACATGAGAGCTCACTAAGTGTAAATGTTTTATGTAATCTTTTATGTAATAACTTTATGTAACATACAAAAGGCTTAACGGTAAGGTTTGCTTCCCTAGTTAAATGATTACACTTATTTATCGTTTTATGTAATCTTGGAGTATACTACAGAGCTGGCTACCTCAGATTTACACAACATAGAGCTATCACTACATTGGTTACTATATAGTTCTGATATGAGTTTAGCTAAAAAGGATCGCATCGAGGTTGGAGTTTACCTATTTAACACACCTCGGAACATTACCTGTGAGTGTCCTACGAGTAATAAAAAGCCAATTAGAATACCTTTAAATCACTTATATAGTGACCTAGAAGTTATTCTAATCGGCTTCTCTTGTTTAAGATGCAGGCCTGATTCGTTATACACAAAAGTGAATTTATCGAGGGGGAGGTTTTCGGGATTTTGGTTCGCCGGGTGTCTGGAAAATCCGTGCTATAGATAGTATGTGGTATGTAAAATAATTTAAAAGGCTGACTTCTGTATGAAGTCAGCCTTTTAAATTATTTTACTCCTGTGTTTTCTCTTTTTTAAACTCTTTTTGTTTGTCCAGCCAAATATTAATTAAATGTACTAATTCAACCGTTTCTATCTCACAAAATTCACCTTTACCATCTTCAGCTAAATTGTCTAGGACAATAGTTGTATCTCTTCGAATTTCTAAACCACAAATGTTGCCATTTACTTCTCCATAATCCTTTTCCCCGTTTAAAACACTATGTATCTCTTCTAAAATCCAATCTCCAAATGCAGAAACTTCAACATATAAAAAGGTTCCAACAAGTTTAATTTCCTTTGGTACCCTCATGATTAATATTTCATCATCAAGCACTTCAAAAGTATATTTATATTTCATTTCTATCATACTCCCTTATATTAAAAATAGAATTTATTCTTTTGGGAAAGCAGAGATAATTTTCCCGTTGTCAGCTATATACATGATAATTTCTATACCGTCTAGACCTACTCCTTTATATGTATTATCGATTACAAGTCTTTTATTATTGTATGCTTCATTTATATTATCTACAATTTTCTGTGGACTCCAATCTTTAGGGAAAAATGTAGAGTATCCCCTATTTGCAGTCTTAGGGACTCCATTTACTTCTACCTTAGCTTTATATACTCCCTGATTATTTACTGTTCTTTCTGTTCCCGCAACTATTTTTCCTGGTGTATTCTCTAATGCTTCAGTGTGATAGCCAACTGCTTTACCAATGCCATTTATTTCACCCTCTAGAATATGCTTAAGTCCTCTTCTCGTGAATTTTTCTGTTCCTCTTAAGCTAGACATGATTTGTCTATTAGAGAGTGATGGAGTATGGTTTCTTCCACCAGAATTAGCGAACTGATAAGTGGATAGTTTTTCTTCAGTTTGTTTAAAATCAGGTATAGCAAATCTAGAACGTATATTATTTCCACCAGCAAAAGCAAAACGATCCCCCATTTGTAAATTACCAATAGTATGAGAAATAACTTCTGGAATTTTATCTTTTGCTATTTTAGTTGTCACTTTACCCAATTTACTTGCTTTACTTAATCCTTTATCGCCAATAACACCTACTGCAACTTGTGTTAAAGCATAACTTCCCCATTTCGCACGACTTTCAGCATCTCCATTTATTACATCATTAATAAATGAGTCTGACACTACATTATACATGGTACTAAGGGTATCAATAGGATGCAACGCAGCATTCCCCATGTTTTCCCACGTTTCCCGCTTACCAAGCGCTTTAAATCCTTCTATGGTGTCTCCAATTGCTTCTCCTGCACCTTCTATAGTGCCATCTATAACTTTTCGGAAAGTAGATTTTTCAGGTAACTTACCACACATTGCCCCTTCTTCAATTGAACTACTCTTTAGATGGTTTTCAGCCTGACGTGCCCTTTCTTCTGTAATCGATTGAATAGAGGTTGTCCACTCCATATTCAATCCTTGTGTACTAAATGTACCACTTACAGGACTAAAACCTTTCCCACTTTGGACTTCAGCCAAACCCGTCGCAATGCTAGCGGCTAATTGAATTGCTGTACTATAATTATTACTAGATGTTTGGTTAAACTCATACAGGTGATCTAACTTTTCTTGCAGTTTTTTCCTCATAGCAGTGAAAAGATTCGCCATAGCGTCCATACCTGGAATTGGTATAGTTTGAATGATGGCTTCCATACTTGCTTTCATTCGATCAATTTCTTGAATTTGTTCTAATATTTCTTGTTCAATTACATCAGTTGAAGCTACCTTTGATTGAAATTGACTTGGAAAGGCATCATTCTGACGGATTAATTCTTCACATAAGTAAATGATTCCCTGTGCTAAAGGACGAAAGGTTTGTACAAAAAATGCTTTCGCACTATCATAAGTCTGCCCTTGTAAAACAGTATCAATTGCAAAAGCGTCAATCGACTGAATGGCTTGTTCCATACCTTGAATGGTAGCGGTACATACAGCGTTCATGCTTTGAGTTTGGCTTTGTACTTCTCCCAAATACATATTTAAACTCATGCATTGACCTCCCTTGCTAATTGTTGTTGCTGATAGGAAAGGTCGTTTTCTAAATCACTAAGGTCTCGTCTTTCTTTAAGCAACGTTTCTTTTTGGTTTTCCAATTCGAATGTAAGTTTTCGCTCAATGTGCCCTGCTTCTTGACGCATATTCATAAAAAAATGAGATAACTCTTTATCCCCATGCCAAGTTTCGAAAATTCGATTAAATAAACGATTGCTTCGACTTTTCCATTCGTGAAAATCTGTTTCCGCTTGTTCCTGTGTTTGAATCGCAGATTGATTCCGATCCTGTTCTTCGAATATACTTTGTAATTTTTGATTTAATTGATGGATTTGTTCTTCAATATCTTGACTCATCTTTTTCCTCCTATCGTTTTACTTTACGTAGGTTGTCACATTAGCGAAAAGTATTTTGAAGTTCGTTATCCATTCTCTCAAACTCGTTAGCTACCGAATGAATATTATCAACCGCTTGTTGAAAGGCGGCAGAAAATTGTTTCGTTAAATCTAAAACTTGTTGGTTCGCTTCTTGTGCTTTGGAGTTAACAGATAGCGTAGTACGCGTCGCCTTTTTTATAGAACGATTTGTCGCACTTTGGATTGTATCCGAAGCTACTCTCATCTGCGTAGCGATTTGTTGTGCCGCTTGAAAATTACTTTGAAATTGTCCCATTGTTTAAATCCTTTCTACTATGTTCATGGAGAATTATACCATATTTCTAAGTTTCTCCATTAGGAATGATGTTGGTAATGAAAAAGGATATATAGTTAAGGTGAATCTAACCTCTTCACCTAGATTCTTTATTTCATCTTTAATAGTACGTATTGTACAAGAAACCAATATAAATATACTATCTACATAGAAAGCTACAAATCACCTGAGAAGTACAACTCAAAAATTTCCCCTGTGGAGGTTGTTGCAAAAAGTACTTGACCAATGAATATAACTCCTTTAGTATTTTCCGTAAGAAACTCTAATTGAAGTGGTTCTCAATGAAGATAATAACTTGAGAGCCTTGATACATATAAGTTTTACTGATCCTAAACCTCTACAGTTAACTGAAAGGTTCCCTTGACAGGGTGGAGGTCGTGAGTTCGAGCCTCTCCGGGGTCATAAAATACGGTAAAATAGCGTTCTACCAATTGGTAGAACGCTATTTTTATGCGATGATTTATTCGTTGATTTAGCCATTTAGGAAATATTTTTCAACCATATATACACAAAGAGAGGGCATATATTTATCCCTCTCTTCTGTCCAACCAATATTAATCTTGCTCATCCATCATTTCCTCAAACGCAGCAGACACTTTTTCAAACTCCTTGTCACTCTCGATGTATGACAATTCACCATCATCTTCTACTCTTAAAAAGAAGATATCAATGTCTTCATCTGTTTCCTTTTGAAGGTCCTCTACAAAGCCGACAGCAATGTATTCTGCTCCTTCGACATTCATCGTTCCCAGCACTTCAACTTCCTGCTCCTGATCACTCTCATCGCTAAGGGTAAAAATTTCGCCTACTTCAATTTCCTCCATATGCGTACTCCTCCTTTCATACTCTAAAAAATAGAGCGTTCAAATCGCATACCTACTAACATATCTTTCCATAAAAAATCAAATCAATGCGCAAAAAACAACAAATTCTTGCTGCTTCAGCGTAAATACCCATCCAAAAAGATATCATTCGTGAATATAAACTAACATATTTCGTATTAGATAATTGGATCAACTAAAGTAATTAAAGTCCCAACGGTTTCAAAAAATTAGAAATATCCTATTTTAGATTTTCGAAAGACCTCCTTGATCCATAATTATTTCTTTTATATAGGAAGCAGGGAAGCCATCTTGTAACAGCTGTTTCATCATTTTCATATAAGGGTTAATATGCTTAAAATATTTCTTATAGGATGCACATAGATAATTTAATCCTGGCTCATTTTGATTTGAAACTAGAAATCTATTTTTAGGACATTCACCATGACAAGCGAATCGAACCTCGCAATTTCTACACACTAAGGGCAGTGTATCTCGCTTCTTCTTACCAAAGGCAAGCTGTGATGGGGAATTTATCATATTTACTAATCCGTCTGTAATATTTCCTAATCGATATTCAGGATAAACGTAATGATCACAAGAAAACAGATCACCATTATGTTCCATAGCGACCGCTCTACCACACTCTTTTGCAAAAATACAGACTGGTGACGGAATTCCGATCCAGGAAGCTAATGCCCATTCAAAATTCATAACATAAATCGTCCCTACATCATGCTGCACCCACTCAGTGAATATTTGAATTAGAAACTCTCCATACATTTCTGGTTCTACTGTCCAAGGAGTTACTGTCTGTTGCGCTTCTTCCTTACATAGAGAAGGAGGAGTTGCATGACGCAGAGACAGCTCTGCCGCTCCTTGATTCACCTCTCTTTCTACAATAGGGATAAACTGTATATATTGAATGCCTTGCTGCTTAAAAAAACGATAGATTTCTAGAGGTCTATAAGAGGAATGTCTCGTAACACAAGTAAGTATGTTAAATTCTACGCCATGTTTCTTTAACATGACAATTGTCTTCATTACCAATTCAAATGTGGGTTTCCCCCCGCGATCAATTCGGTACATATCATGAATATGCTCGGGTCCATCTAAACTTAGACCAACCAAAAAATGATGAACTGAAAAGAATTCACACCAACGATCATTTAATAATGTTCCATTCGTTTGAATCGTATTTGTGATTTGTTTACCGTCCGCATACTTGTTTTGAAGAGATATAGCCTTATGAAAGAAATCTAATCCCATTAATGTTGGTTCCCCTCCCTGCCAAGCAAAGACAATTTCTTGCGTGTCTTGGGAGGCGATATACTGTTTAATATACGACTCTAAAACAGAATCAGACATTCGAAAGGAATGCTCATTAGGAAAATAAATTTCCTTTTCAGTATAATAACAGTACTTACAATCCAGGTTACATATCGGACCCGTTGGTTTCACCAGAATATGAAAACTGTTGCACCTACCCATTCCATTACCTCTTTCCTCTAAATGGATACTTCCAATCTTCACAGGTCATTTAACGAGAAATAATTTTCCCATTTATATTAATATGGATGGAATCTCTTTTGTTCTGTTTAAAAAACTGGCTATATTCTTGGTCATCATGCAGTTCAATGACCACTCTCTCGATTTGTCCACTAAACGGAAATTCCGGCACTGGGTAGTTAGAGCTCACGGCTGTTAATCGATCCCGGCCTATATCTAATCCCTCAGCAGAAATAAGAAATGGTAATGTACGAGGCATATAAAGTGTGCCAACCTGCTGATCATTGATATAAAGAATACCCGTTCCTTGATTTAATAGTTCTTTTTTAAATTCAAATCGTATAGTTGAATATCCAACAGGTACTTGGGCAGAAGATTGAATTTTATAGACAGTGCCAACGTAATTATATTCATAAAATAGGTAGTTATCTTTTATATATATTGTATAACCACTTGAATAGCTTCCATGAGCAATCAATACACCTTCTGTTGTACGACTTGAACGAAAGATTGGAACTGTAATTGAATAAGAAGAAAATGTTACTTTTGGAGCAGTGCTTGATGGCAAATGAGCCATTCCAGGATAGAAGATAAATATTGTTCTCCCTTCCTGCAAGCCTTCATACCCTTTCCTAAACGGATTATAATTTAATGGTAAAACACCGTACTTCTTAGCTTCCTCCCACCATATCGTTTGAAGCTCTTTTAATTTCCTTGGATATTTTTTTGCTAGATTATACTTTTGCGAAAAATCTTGGTTTACATTGTATAACTCCCAATGATCTTCATTAAAAGGTATACCTGTTTCATGATAAGTAACGGCAACCCATCCATCTTGCCAAATAGCCCGGTGTCCGAGCATTTCAAAGTACTGTGTTTTTCTCTTTGATGGGACATTCGGTTCTGTAAATGTATCTAGCATACTTATACCATGAAGCGGCATCTGCGGAACACCTTCATACACCCCAGGAGCCTCAATATCTAGGAGGTCTAGTATAGTAGGAGTAATATCAATAGCATGATAAAATTGGGAGCGAATTGATCCAGGGTCTGGAATACTTTGAGGACATTGAATGATGAGGGGAACATGTGTCCCTCCAAAAAAGGTATTTTGCTTATAATATTTAAAAGGTGTATTACAAGCTTGCGCCCATCCTTTAGGATAATTGGGGCTCGTGAAAGGTCCTCCTATTTCATCTATATGATCAAACATCATATCCACACTTTCCTGGATTCCATTTAAGTATGCAGAATCATTAATAGAACCATTCCAGCTTCCTTCTTGACTACCTCCGTTATCAGAAAGTAAAACAATTATGGTGTTATCTAACTTGTTTTTTGATTTTAAAAAATAGAGCAGTCTGCCAATTTGCTGATCAGTGTGTGTTAGAAAGCCAGCATAGGTCTGTTGAAATTTGATAAACAGTTCTTTTTCTTTCGTTGTCAGTTCGTCCCATGGCTTAATCCCTGGATTGCGTTCAACGAGTTCTGTATAAGGCGGAATGACTCCCATCTCCTTCTGTCGCTCAAATCGCTCTTCCCTTATCTCATCCCATCCTTTATCGTAAACTCCCTTATATTTCTCTATAAATTCTCTTGGTACTTGATGAGGCTCATGCTGTGCCCCGAAGGCTAAATACAGAAAGAAGGGACGGTCTGGAGTAACAGAAGTATGATCAATCAAAAATTCCAGCGTTTTATCAACCAGATCCTCTGATAAATGATAATTTGATTTATCAGGCTTCTGTACACGATGATTATCGTATACTAAATCCGGCGCATACTGATCAGTCTTAGCTAATAAAAAGCCATAATATCGTTGAAATCCTTTTGAAAGTGGCCAATTTTCAAAAGGACCACTTGATGCCACTTCATGACCAGGAACGAGATGCCATTTTCCAACCATATATGTAGCCATCCCATTCAGCTTTAAGATCTCAGCTAAAGTAGCAGCAGTATCTGAAATTCTCCCTCGTTTATTCGGGTATTGAGGTCCAAAGTCTACTTCAGTTATTAACCCGACCCCGACCGAGTGGCAGTTACGACCTGTTAGAAGACAAGCGCGAGTAGGAGAACACAAAGGAGTTACATTAAAGTTATTGTACCGCAGACCGTTTTCCGCTAACGAATCAATATTAGGCGTTTCAATCTCTGAACCAAAGCAACCTAAAGCCGAGTAACCCACATCATCTAGAACAATATATATTACATTGAGAGCAGCTTTTTTGTCGGAACTTTCAACCCCTGTCCTCATCCCCATTACCACCTATCCTTTCATAGTACAAGGTTTGTAAACAATGAATAGTATATATTAAGAAATTTATTAAGGGGACGATTTCATAATGAGTAACTACTAAAAAAAGAAGCTTTTTTTACATGACGATTCCTTCGACTATCCTTTTTTATTCTGATAATCATCGTGTACTTTTAAATATACCCTCGTTAAACCTCACTTATTTATGGTACAGCTCACCACATCAACTACTGTATATAATTGTAAAATACCAACATAAAATGAATGCCCAAATAAGCCAGATGTCGAAAAACATCTGGCTTATTTAGGTTAAATTGATAGCTATAAATATAAGTAGCGTTTTGTTTTGTCTAGAACATGAAAAAGAGGTACAGTCACATTACGTAGGATTTATATCGTTCAGTGTAAGCTATTGGTAGCCACGAGACTACTCTCCTGATCACAATTATTGAATCGCTTGAAATGTAGCACCGCCGCGAGTATCGATAATATCTCCATCGACTATAGCAACCACATAACTTTCTAGTCCAAAGTCTCCTTCACCTAAAATCACATTCACCTTTGTACCTCCAGATGAACTATATACAAAGAGGTTGCTCTTACCAGTTATCTTATATCTACCTGCAGGAATATCTTTTCCTACAGACCAATAGCCTGCACCAAGTTTCTTAGGCTCTTGCTGTTTCAATACAACACCTTCCGTAAGCTTCTGCAGCTCAGCTTTCTTAGCGTTGATATCACCATCTAGTTTGCTTATCTCTGACTTTTTACCATCCAGTTCAGATTGCTTGTTCTTAATTTCATTCTCGATGTTTGTCTTGTTCTCTAATAATTTTTTAGCCCCTTCGAATTCCGCAGAGCGAAGCTTTAACTCTGCATTCACCTTGTCCAAACCTTCTTTTGTAGTCTTTAATTCTTTTTCTGTCTTATCCAGTGAATTCTCTTTCTGTTCGATATTACTAACTAGACTCTTATATGTAGTAACCTTACCATTTACTTCTGCATCACCAGGAATCGTACCTACATTGTAAGCTATAGTGGAAGCAACAACAATCGCTCCAACCGCTCCCCATAATGCTTTTGATTTCAATAGTTTCATAAGGTATCCTCTCTTTTTTCATCTTTTATATTAATATTTTATTAATTTTCAGAGATAAACGAGATGTTAGTTTTATGAATATTCTTAATCTTAAAAATATATTCGTCGGATTTTGAAGGAAAAAGATTGTAACTACAAAATGCACATATTTCGAAGAAGCCTGATTTTCTTATGACTTTACAAATAGAGAATTTGGTGCGTCAACACTAAACAAAACAGCTTCTTCAAGTCTTCGCTTGAAAAAGCTGTTTCTAATAAAAACATATTACTATAGTAATAATGATTTTTTACAATATGTACATTAACTACAATGACTTTAAGGTAATACATATACCTTTACTGTTCTAACTCCCCAGTTCCAAACTCCCTGCTTTGAAGGTATAAATACGTCTATTTTATTCCCTTTAATAGCTCCACCAGTATCCCTAGCTCCAGCTGGTCCATATCCCTCTACATATACATTCGAGCCAAGTGGAATAACTGAAGTATCCACAGCAATCACTTTTAAATTTGGATTAGCAGTTAAATCATCTCCCATACTCGTATAAACATGTTCACCGGGCTTTGCACCATTTTCTGCTGGGTCGTTTGAGTATGCTGTTGATCTAACCGTTAGCTCACGCGTATTTCCTATCCATTTTCCACTATCTTTGAAATAATTCATTTTTTCGTCAATCTTATTCCAACCTGTTTTCATCGTTCCACCGGCTGCTTCGTCTAAGTAATACCAACTACTCCATTCTTTCAACCAGCCTGTTTTCATCGCTCCACCAGCTACCGCATCCAAGTAATACCAATTCACTCCGTATTTCAACCAACCTGTTTTCATTGCTCCGCTGGCTGCCGCATCCAAGTAGTACCAACTACCACCTGTTTTCAACCAACCTGTCTTCATTGCCCCGCTAACTGCTTCATCCAAGTAATACCAATTTTCTCCGTATTTCAACCAGCCTGTCTTCATTGCCCCACTAGCTGCTTCATCCAAGTAATACCAATTTTCTCCGTATTTCAACCACCCTGTTTTCATCGCTCCGCTGGCTGCCGCATCCAAGTAGTACCAACTACCACCTGTTTTCAACCAGCCTGTCTTCATTGCCCCGCTAGCTACTTCATCCAAGTAATACCAATTTTCTCCGTATTTCAACCAATCTGTTTTCATCGCTCCGCCAGCTGCTTCATCTAAGTAATACCAATTTTCTCCGTATTTCAACCAACCTGTTTTCATCACTCCGCC